>NZ_JACJOQ010000146.1:0-6582 GCF_014695635.1 Coleofasciculus sp. FACHB-712
ATGGTGATTTGTTCTAACCCAAAACACAAGCAACGCCAAGGTTAACTCAACCCGATCCTCAGGACAAGTTTATAGCACTAAAAGCAAGACTAGGGAGACAACAAGCGTGGCACGGATTGCTGGGGTAGACCTTCCTCGCGATAAACGCGTAGAAATTGGTCTGACTTACATTTATGGAATTGGACTCTCGCGCTCCAAAGAAATTTTGGCAGCATCCAAAGTTAATCCAGACACAAGAGTAAAAGACTTAAGTGATTCCGACGTTGCTGCTCTGCGCGAAGCAGTGGAAAGCAACTATCAAATTGAAGGGGATCTCAGACGCTGGGAGGCGATGAACATCAAGCGCCTGATTGACATTGGCACCTACCGGGGTCGGCGTCATCGAATGGGCTTGCCAGTTCGGGGTCAACGAACCCGTACAAATGCGCGAACCCGTCGCGGCAGACGTCTCACAGTCGCAGGTAAGAGAAAGGCACCAGGGCCGAAATAACCTTCTTGTGCTAGCTGAAAAGCTAAAAGCAAAGGCTTGGATTTCGGTCGTTTGCTAAAAGCAAAATTGACCAACCAATTCAGCCAACCCATTATAACTACTGTCAACTAGATCCACATGGCGCGACAACCAACAAAAAAAACAGGTCCAAAAAAACAAAAACGCAACGTACCTAATGGCGTAGCTTTCATTCAGTCTACTTTTAACAACACGATTGTCACGATTTCTGACACGAATGGAGACGTCCTCTCCTGGGCTTCAGCTGGCTCAAGTGGCTTTAAAGGAGCGAAAAAAGGAACTCCTTTTGCAGCGCAAACCGCAGCTGAAAGCGCGGCTCGCCGAGCGACCGATCAGGGGATGCGTCAGATTGAAGTCATGGTTAGCGGTCCAGGAGCTGGTCGAGAAACCGCGATTCGAGCGCTGCAAGGGGCGGGGCTAGAAATTACCTTAATTCGAGATGTGACGCCAATCCCCCACAATGGCTGCCGTCCGCCCAAGCGACGTCGAGTCTAGAATTGCTTTGACAGCGATCGCTGTCAAAGCAATTCGTAATTAGCAGCAAGTGGCAAACAGCTAACTGCTAAATTGGCATTGAGACAGTAGGGGCAATGCTAGGGAAGAGCTTCTAGCGTTCTTTCCAGGGGTTTTATGAAGAAGGGAGGTCACTCCGTGGCGCAGTTTCAAATTGAGTGTGTAGAGTCCAAAACTGAGAATAATCGGAGCCAATATAGCAAATTTGTCCTGGAGCCTCTAGAACGGGGTCAAGGTACCACCGTCGGCAATGCGCTGAGGCGGGTTCTACTGTCTAATTTAGAAGGGACAGCCGTGACAGCTGTTCGGATTGCTGGGGTTAATCATGAGTTTGCCACAGTTGAGGGAGTTCGGGAGGATGTCCTAGAAATTCTGCTGAACATGAAGGACATTGTACTCAAAAGTCACTCCTCCCATCCCCAAATTGCTCGATTAACTGTCACAGGCCCAGCAACGGTGACAGCCGGACGATTTGATTTACCCTCTGAAGTTGAGGTGGTCGATCCTAATCAATACGTTGCTACCCTAGCAGACGACGCTAGGTTGGAAATGGAATTCCGCATCGAACGAGGAAAGGGATATCGCGCCGTAGACCGGGGACGAGATGACACTGCTGCTTTGGACTTCCTCCAGATTGACGCTGTGTTTATGCCCGTGCATAAAGTTAACTACAGCATTGAAGATGCCCGGATTGACGGTTCTCTGGAAAGAGACCGACTAATCCTTGAAATCTGGACGAATGGCAGCCTCAGTCCCCAAGAGGCACTTTCTCAAGCGGCAAGTATTCTGGTGGATTTGTTCAATCCCCTGAAAGATATCACCCTCGATCCGATGACGGTAGACTATGCCGATGATGAAGATCCTACTAGCCAGATCCCAATCGAAGAATTGCAGCTTTCGGTGAGGGCATACAACTGTCTCAAGCGAGCGCAAATTAACTCTGTAGCTGACTTGCTGGATTACAGCCAAGAGGATCTACTAGAGATTAAAAACTTTGGTCAAAAGTCGGCAGAAGAAGTCATCGAAGCCTTACAGCGGCGACTAGGAATTACCCTGCCTCACGAAAAGGCTGCGAAAACAACTTGAAGTAAAGAGTAATGGTAATAGGTAGAATTAATTACCGATTACCCATTACTTCTTCACCGAGTACCCATTAGCAGTTACCAATTCCCAATTAGCAATTCAAAATCGTTATGCGTCACTGTCGTCGTATTCCAAAACTAGGTAAGCCTGCCGACCAGCGTCGAGCGCTGTTAAGGGCGCTGACAACCGAATTAATCCGTCAGGGCCGAATCACAACCACAAAGACGCGTGCTAAGGCGCTGCGCCCGGAAGTGGAAAAAATGATTACTCTGGCAAAGGACGGCTCTCTGGCAGCCCGCAGGCAAGCCATGGGCTACATTTATGACAAACAGTTGGTTCATGCCCTGTTTGAGCAAGCCGCTAGCCGTTACGGCGAACGCAACGGGGGATACACCCGTATCCTGCGAACTGTGCCACGTCGGGGTGATAATGCTGAAATGGCAATTATCGAGCTGGTTTAACGTGAGGACTGAGGACTGAGAGAATTCAAAACTCACTACTCACTACTCAAAGCTCATCATGTTACAAGCCATGCCATTATCAACCCAGCGAGTTGCCCTGGTAATCCAATACCTGGGCACTCATTTTCATGGCTGGCAGCGACAACCTAATGGGCGCACCGTGCAGGAAGAGATTGAAACAGTTCTGTCTAAGGTGCAGGAACGACCTGTTACTCTACACGGTGCGGGGCGCACTGATAGCGGTGTGCATGCAGCAGCACAAGTGGCACACTTTGAGGCTACGGGTCCCATTCCGCCTGATAAATGGGCTGCGATTCTTAATTCTCATCTGCCCGATGATATTCTGATTCGAGCCTCAGCGGCTGTAGGTTCAAATTGGCACGCTCGGTTTTCTGCGAGCTGGCGTCGGTATCGATACACGCTCTATACAGATCCCAAGCCAAACTTGTTTGTGCAGCCCTTCAGTTGGCATTATTATTATGCACCGCTAGATGAATCTCTCATCCAGGCAGCTTTAACCCCTTTGGTAGGTAGCCATCATTTGGCTGCTTTTCACAGGGCAAATTCGGCGCGATCGCATTCCTGGGTGGATGTGCAGGCGGCAGAGTGCTACCGAGACGGCTCATTTATTCATATTGAGATTCAAGCCAACGGATTTTTGTATGGCATGGTGCGGCTGCTGGTGGGATTACTGGTGCAGGTAGGAAAGGGAGAGCGATCGCCAGAAAGTTTTACCGAGTTGTGGGTAAACCAGCGTCGTCACGAAGTAAAGTACTCTGCGCCCGCTAAAGGCTTGTGCCTGTTGCGAGTTGGCTACCCAGAGTTTCCCTTTCCCCCGGAAGTCTGGTTTGACACCCAGCCTAAGTTGGTCTTGCCGACTGTCACCGCCGAATATTGCCTAAGTTGAAAGCTTGAAGATGAGAAGGTTGAAGGTTACAAGGTTCTTCAACATTCAAAGCTCCAACTTACCAACTTTTGACTCACCCCTTGAAGCGTATAAAAAGAACCATGAACAAAACCCCCATCCCATCTCAAGATTCCATCGAACGCAATTGGTACGTCGTTGATGCCGCAGAGCAGCGGCTGGGTCGTCTGGCGAGTGAAATTGCCATGATTCTCAGAGGCAAAAACAAGCCTACCTTTACTCCCCATCTGGATACCGGCGATTTCGTGATCGTCGTCAATGCTGAAAAAGTGGTAGTCACCGGAAAAAAACGCACTCAAAAGCTCTACCGGAAACATTCTGGACGTCCGGGCGGAATGAAGACGGAAACCTTTGCTAAGCTACAGGGCCGTATCCCAGAGCGGATTATCGAACACGCCGTACGCGGGATGTTGCCCAAGAGTTCTCTAGGGAAACAACTGTTCACCAAGCTGAAAGTTTATCCGGGGCCATCCCATCCCCATGAATCTCAACAGCCCCAGGAACTCAAAATTCAAACAATTCCAGGAGGAGAAAATTAATGCAAGCAGTAGAACAAAGTGGTCGAGTCGTTTATTGGGGAACTGGTCGCCGGAAGTCTTCCGTAGCAAGGGTTCGCCTGGTACCGGGAAGCGGTCAGATGATTGTCAACGATCGACCGGGCGACAATTACTTCAATTACCAACCGGCTTATTTGTCAGCGGCAAAAGCCCCTCTGGAAACGCTGGGTCTGGAAAATGAGTATGACATTCTGGTGAAAGCCCACGGTGGTGGATTAACGGGGCAAGCTGATTCGATTCGTTTGGGAGTAGCGAGAGCCTTGTGCCAACTCGACCCGGACAATCGCCAACCGCTGAAAAGCGAAGGCTACTTAACCCGCGATCCCAGAGCGAAAGAGCGGAAGAAATACGGCTTGCACAAAGCCCGGAAGGCTCCGCAGTACTCGAAGCGATAAAAAAGCGATCGCATTTGAGTTGGTTATCGATGGTAGGTGCGAGGTCTGCCTCGCACTCGCTGATGCTGGAAAGCTAGAATTATATAGGGACATTACCCAGTCGAGGAGTAATCATGGCAAGACAAGGAATTCATCCAGAGTGGTATCCAGAAGCAAAAGTTTACTGCAACGGAGAAGTGGTAATGACCGTTGGCTCAACACAGCCAGAACTTCACGTTGATGTTTGGTCGGGGAACCACCCCTTTTACACTGGAACCCAGAAAATTATTGACACCGAAGGTCGGGTAGAGCGCTTCATGCGGAAATATGGAATGTTGGAAACTACCCAACCCCAAGGTGATGGTTCGGGTTCCCAAGGCAAAAAGTAGCGGGTCGGCTTGCTCGTAGCGCGACCCGCCTGTTGGGTCGAAGTTATTGATGATAAGCTTTCCTGCTGTTTTTGTGGAGCGATCGCATTTCCTATGGCTGAAACATACCTGCTGGAAAAATTAAATTCCGTTGAGCAAACCTTTAATGAGTTAACTCGCCGACTGGCAGATCCAGATACCGCCTCCAATCCAGATGAGTATCAACGGGTGGCAAAAGCTCGTTCCTCATTGGAGGACGTTGTTAATACCTATGAAAGCTGGAAAACCACTCAGCAAAACTTGGTAGGAGCAAAACTGGTACAGAAGGAATCTGCCAGCGATCCTGAGTTGCAGGAAATGGCAGCCTTGGAAGTGGAAGAACTGGAAAGCAAGCTTGAGCATTTGGAAACACGCCTCAAGATTTTACTTTTGCCCCGCGATCCCAATGATGACAAAAACATCATGTTGGAAATTCGCGCGGGTACAGGTGGAGATGAGGCGAGTATCTGGGCTGGAGATTTGGTGCGGATGTACTCGTACTATGCCCAAACTCAAAACTGGAAGATTAAGTTACTCAGCGAGTCGCGGGCAGAGTCGGGTGGTTTTAAAGAAGCCATTTTGGAAATCCAAGGCGACAACGTTTACAGCCAACTGAAATTTGAAGCAGGCGTCCATCGGGTACAACGAGTGCCAGTGACGGAAGCTGGAGGGCGGGTTCACACCTCAACGGCCACAGTGGCAGTGATGCCAGAGGTGGATGATGTAGAGATACACATTGACCCGAAGGATATTGAAATGAGTACAGCTCGCTCTGGCGGTGCTGGCGGTCAAAATGTGAACAAGGTAGAAACTGCTGCCGACTTGTTCCACAAGCCGACGGGGATTCGGATTTTCTGTACGGAAGAGCGATCGCAGTTGCAAAACAAAGAACGCGCGATGCAAATCCTCCGTGCCAAGCTTTACGAAATGAAGCTGCGCGAACAGCAGGAAGCTGTGACCTCCATGCGGCGTTCTCAGGTAGGTACTGGCTCCCGTTCGGAAAAAATTCGTACTTACAATTACAAAGATAACCGCGTCACCGACCATCGCCTGGGTCAGAATTACAGCCTTAACCCAGTTCTGCAAGGCGACCTAGAACATATTATTCAGGCTTGTATTTCTCAAGATCAGCAAGAACGCTTGGCAGAATTAGCCGCTTCCACTACCAACGCTGAGTCGCTTAATTAAGATGAGCGCTAAATGTATCGACAGACGCGATTAATCGCGTTTTTGCCATCCTGAACCCAGCCGACGTATAAACGGCTGGGTTTTTATTTTTTCCAAATCATCTCTAGTAAATTGCCCATAATCAGGGAAACTCAGCCTGCCAGCGAATGCTGGAGAATTAACAAACCTGCTCTTAGACGAGATCGCTTCAACATCAGCGGTTTTGCCTCCTATATCACTATCCGCAGGCTGAAATTCTGGCAAAATTAGCTAAGGAACGGTTATACCCTGCTGTGTTGCTCGAAAATTGGAATAGCGATCGCCCTTACCTAAAAAAGAGCTAACTTTTCCTCTATCTATGTGGATTGGAAGGGAGACTAGGATAAATCAAACTGTCCAAATGCCTTTTTTTCTTGTATTTTATTCTTATTAGAGAGATATCAATAATTCCTCATGTATTATTAATAACACTATTAAGTCAAGGTTCTCTAACTCTATGTTTAAGTAAATCAATGTAAAAATAGACTCTTGTAAATTCCTTAAAAAAACCGTTCTAAAGGCTTGTATAAATAGCGTTGACCAGAGGT
>NZ_JACJOQ010000147.1:0-6884 GCF_014695635.1 Coleofasciculus sp. FACHB-712
GGGATACCAGCACTCGCCATTCCGCCTAGAACTAGCAAAGCAGTGGTAAGCGGTAAGCCGCGTTGGGGACTCAACAAACCATTCAAGACATCTAAATCGCGGGTGCCAACTTTGCTTTCGATAACGCCCACCAAATGGAAGAGGATGGCTAAGATGATGCCGTGGCTAACCATTTGCAAGACGGCACCGAGTAAACTAAGCGGTGTAGCAGCGGCGGCGGCTAACAGAACATAGCCCATGTGACCGATAGAGCTGTAAGCGACCATGCGTTTGATATCTTTTTGAGCGATCGCACTCAGCGCCCCGTAAGCGGCACTAAACGCTCCGATAATCGCTAACCCTGGTGCCACAATTGTCCAGGTTTCGGGAAACATTCCTAAACCAAACCGTACTAAACCATAGGTTCCTAACTTTGCCAGGATGCCACCTAAAAGAATGGCTACGGGTGGTGAAGCCTCGACATAAGCATCTGGCAACCAAGTATGCAACGGAACTAGGGGAATTTTGATTCCGAAACCCACTACCAGCATTGTTAGCAGGATTAGCTGCGCTTGTAACGGTAAACCTTGAGCAATGTTGGCATTGTAATCAAAATTAGGAGCGTTACCCAGCCAAGTTATACCCAAAAATGCCGCCAGAATTAAAATTCCAGAAAGCGCTGTATAAATGAGAAACTTCATCGCTGCGTAGCCACGCTTTTCAGTTCCGCCCCAGATGGCAATTAACAAGTACAGCGGAATCAGTTCTAGTTCGTAGAACAACACAAACAGCATCAAATTCTGCGACAGGAAGGCACCCGCAATTCCAGCATTGACCAGCAGCACTAAAGAATAGTAAAGCTGAGGACGAGTAATCTGCTTTGAGGTGCTGTAAATAACAATCCATGTCAGCAGGCTATTCAAAGCCAACAGCGGTAAAGACAAACCATCAACACCAAGGCTGTAATTCAATCCCAATTTTTCAATCCAGGGCATAAATTCAGAGAATTGCATCCCGGCATTGTTCAGGTCGAATTGGGTTAAAAGAAATCCTGTCTCTAATAAAATTCCACTGATAATCGCTAATGCAAGTAAACGGAGCTGACTAGCAGATAAGTTAGGTAAGAATCCGACGAGAGCGGCACCTAAAAAGGGTAGCCAAATAAAAGTGCTGAGCATGGTTTGTTATTTGCTGATTCCTGATTGCTGATTTCTGTTGACCGGCTGAATGAGAATCATAGAAACGGCGGTTTGGCTATATAGCAATCCCAATTTATGTAGGAGATATTCTTCTCTCTTTTTTCCCTCCGTTAACACGCGATCGCGCTTCGTTAATCGAAGACATCTCACCACTTAAATAGGATTGCTATAGCTCTACCTAACTCAGTAAGGTGACTTTGCCAGTGTCCAAATCGTAATAACCACCTACAACTTTCAGTTTATTTTCCTGAATTAACTGAGAAATGACAGGAGAGGTTTTCAATTTTTCTACTTGAACCAAAACATTCGCTTTGCTAGCATTCTCTAGCCGATCGCCGGGTTTGCCTTTTGAATTTTCTACACCAGGTTTTATTGCCTCAATTAAGCTACCAATTTGACCGGGCACTTGGGCACCTTTAATGGTGGCATCTACCGCCCCACATCTTTTGTGCCCCATGACCATGATTACCTTGGTTCCTAATATTAAACCCCCAAATTCTAGGCTCCCGGTTTCCTCCGGAGTTGCGATATTTCCTGCCACGCGGCATACAAACAAATCTCCAAATCCCCGGTCAAAGATAATCTCAGAAGGAACCCGCGAATCCGCGCAACTGAGAATCGCCGCAAATGGCTTCTGAGTTTTCGCAACGGCGGTCAAACGTTGAAAATCTCGGTTGATATTTTTAGTTTTTCTGGTAATAAACCGTTGATTCCCCTCCATTAAACTTTGCAGCGCTTGATCGGGGGTCATGTCATTCTCTGCAACGGCTTGGTCGGGGAAAACCAACTTGGTTCCGAGTCCGGCAGTTACGACCCCTGCTCCTACTGCGCCTGCGCTAAATTTCAGCAAATTCCGTCTGGAGAATTGTCCTTTCTGCTTTTTTGAATTCATTGGTTCGTAGCTTCCTTCCTAAGGGTTAAAGACTTGCTCTCTTTGTATTTTGTCATTAGTTATGTATCCTTTGCAATTTAAAAAGGACTAATGACAAAAATTTCTAAACCAACCGGGTTTTCAGTTAGTTTGGTGGGGCAGCGATCGCCCACTCTCGACCTATTGAGCGAGTGCTACAAAGAGTGGTGAAGCGGCATGAAAGAAGCGCCAGTATAATAGCATTCCTAAGACAATTATTCCCATTACTATCGTCATCGCATAAGCTTGGGATTGTCCGGAAGTGCTGTATTTCAAACTTTGTCCGCCGAAAAGGGAAGCAACTCCGACAAAATTAACGAAGCCATCCACTAAGTAGCGGTCAAAGGCAGAGATGAAGCGGGAAACTAAAGCAACGCTGAAAACAATACTCACGCGGTAAATTTTGGCGGTGTAAAAGTCATAAGCCAACAAATCTTGCAGGGGTTTCCAAGGAAGTTGGACGGGTTTTTTCCACATTTTATTCAGATAAATTATCCCGCCAAGGCTGCAACCAAAAATACTAGACCAAATCAACAGCAGCGCCATATCTTTATTGAGAGTTGCCCAACTCGGCAGTAGCGACAAGCTTTGTAACACTAAGGGGAGGTGGAGGGTGAAGGCGGCCAAAACTATCATGGGGAAAGTTAAAGGCCAAAATGCTTCTGGCGATCGTACAGTCATTGGCTTGGGTTCTCCGCCAAAAATCAGCCCAAACACTCTCGTTAAACTGAAGGCTGTCAAACCATTGACCACCAGCAATAACCCGACTAGCCAAGGTTGAGTTGCCCACAAACCATCTGCCAATTTCAGCAATGCCCAGAAGCTGCCTAAAGGCGGAAAAGCGATTAACCCCAGCGTCCCAACCAGAAAGGCTAACCCGGATATGGGACGGCGCGACCATAAACCGCCGAGTTGGGTTAAGTCTTGGGTGATGTTGTTCCAAATAATTCCACCAACACTCATTACCAACAGCGCCATTGCGATCGCATGAGTCAAGATCAACAACAAAGCTGCATCATCTTGTTGAGTGCCTACAGCGATAAATACCAATCCCATGTAGGTGCTGACGGAATAGGACAAAGCGCGTTTGATATCAATTTGCGCGATCGCAATCAAGGAAGCGCCAACCGCCGTCACACCACCGATCGATATCAGCGCCAGCGACACTATCGGAGAAAGCGCTAACACAGGTTGCAACTTAATCAACACCCAGGCACCTGTTGCCACGACGACCGAGTTCCGCAAAATCGTGCTGGGAAGCGGCCCTTCCATTGCCTCATCCAACCACAAATGCAACGGAAATTGAGCGCATTTACCCATCGGGCCAGCAATTAAACCTAAACCTAATAGCGCGGCTAGTGTAGGGTCTAAATCAGCGGTTTTTGCCCATTCTGCTAGATCGTTAAAATTCCAACTTCCTGCCAGGGGATACAAGGCAATGACTGGCATCAGCATGATTAAATCCCCAACCCGCTTGGTTAAAAACGCATCCCGTGCGCCCGTCACCACCAACGGTTGGCTAAACCAAAGCCCTACCAGCAAATAAGTCCCCAAGGTGAGGATTTCCAGGATTACATAGCTAAAGAACAAGGAGTTGCACAAAGCTAAAGCACACATCCCTGCCTCAAAAAGCCCCAGCAAGGCATAAAAGCGTGCCCAGCCCCAGTCCATCTCCATGTAGCCGATCGCGTATATCTGGGCTAGCAGGTTTAACCCGGTTACTAGAGCGATCGCTGCAACGTTAATTACTGAGATTTCTAGGGGGAAATTTAAATCCAAACCCGCTGCCGACAGCCATGTAAACGTTATTTCTTGAGACGGCTGGTTCCAAATCGCTTGCAAAGTCACTAAGCTATGAACGAATGCCAAAAAGGTCATCAGCAAGTTAATGTAACCAGCGGGGCGCGGCCCTGTGCGGCGGATGACACCGGGCGACCATAATAGCCCGGAAATAGCACCAATTAAGGCATAGCAAGGGACTAACCAAATAGTATCGATGAGAGCCTGAACCACTGAATTCCCTCCAAACTTGCAGCAAAGCTAGGGTTGCTTTCAGCCAACCCGTAATTTCCCTAACCAACCTATGCAGTAAGGCGAATGCCGAATTAATAATTTCTTAAGCGTTCTGCTTATCTTAATGGTTCAAGTAACCAAAAGGGAATAATTGATTTAAAGAATTAAGCGATAAATCATCTAAAAAAAACTTATATAACTCTTTGCTATCATAGGTTTTTATGCCTAGAGCAGTTGTCATCAAGAATTTATATGGTACTGATAGATAAATGTCTATAGGTAAAAATATTTTTTAACAAATAAGTTTTTTGATTTTTAAGTGTATTTTAGAAATTACCATCAAGGCTTTATATGGCATCTATAGATAAACATCTATAAGCAATTCTACTTAGGCTACTATAACAGTTCTATTTGAGTTGAAGGCAAGATATCCAATTTCGAGAGAGAAATTGGATATCTTGCCTTCACGAATCAAAGAGAACGCTCCAGAGACACAAGGGAGAGAGTTTTACAATCCATTTAGGATTGGTATCGGTGGGATGCAAGGATGTTGGATGATGCAAAGTGTTTAGCGAATCCAATGAAGACTATCCTGAAGCATCTTTACAGGCGATAGGATTTTGTTATGGCAGAACACAACCCGTCTGCGATTCATTTCAGTGCCCTACCTGTTACGAGCGCCGATGTGGAAGCTGCGGCGGTGCGGTTGGCTGGAATTGCCCGTTGCACGCCGGTTTTGACCTCCAGAACGGTCAACGAGCGCACCAATGCTCAAGTATTCTTGAAGTGCGAAAACTTTCAACGCACGGGTTCGTTTAAGTTTCGGGGTGCTTACAATGCACTGGCACAGCTATCTGAGGAACAAGCATCACGCGGGGTTCTGACGTATTCATCAGGGAATCATGCTCAAGCGATCGCACTCTCCGGACAATTGCTGGGCATCCACACCACGATTATCATGCCGGATGATGCCCCAGTCGTGAAGAAAGCGGCAACTCGCGGTTATGGTGCTGAGGTAATTTTGTACAATCGTCAGGAAACCACGCGGGAAGCTTTGGCGCAAAGTCTGGTACATCGGCGCGGTTTAACTTTAATTCCCCCTTACGATCATCCTCATGTCATCGCCGGACAAGGTACATCTGCTTTAGAACTCTTTCAAGAAGTCGGTTCCCTCAATTTACTTCTCGTTTGCTGCGGAGGCGGTGGTTTACTATCAGGATGCGCCCTCGCTGCCAAAACCCTTTCACCGAATTGCCGAGTGATTGGGGTAGAACCAGAACGCGCCGACGATGCGACACGCTCTTTTCACAGTAAAACGCTGCATACTACGAACAATCCTGACACGATTGCTGATGGGGCACGCACTCCTTGCCTGGGAAACATTACCTTCCCACTCGTATTGCACTACGTCGATGATATGGTGACGGTATCGGAAGAAGCCATCCGCACCACGATGTTTTTCTTGTGGGAACGTCTGAAAATCGTAGTGGAACCGACGGGTGCCTTAGCCGCCGCGGCTTTACTATCGGAAGTGGTGAAAGAACCGGGTGCCCGAATTGGTGTGATTATCACCGGGGGGAATGTAGATATTCGGCAAATCTGTAAATTGTGAATGCGATCGCTTAACCTGGTACAACTCTAAATTGGCTATCATCGCATGAGAACGATTTTCAGGCACAATCATGAGTGGATCTGCGTTTACAGTTCCAGAAAAAGTAAGCTTTGAGAGTGCGA
Organism: Coleofasciculus sp. FACHB-712; assembly: GCF_014695635.1. Taxonomy (NCBI): domain Bacteria; kingdom Bacillati; phylum Cyanobacteriota; class Cyanophyceae; order Coleofasciculales; family Coleofasciculaceae; genus Coleofasciculus; species Coleofasciculus sp. FACHB-712. The sequence goes on from NZ_JACJOQ010000147.1 coordinate 5,836, forward strand.
TCGCGCTGACTCAATCTTTGCTTTCCCAGATGCAAGCGGGGGAATTATCCGAAGCAGAAATAGAAACAGCCATTGCAGAATTAGTGAAAAGTGAAAATGGTGCGAGAGGCTTTTTCGTCACCTACCTGACATCGGAGGGGACAATCGCAGATAATCCCTCTGCTGCTGTTATACGGGCATTGCAGTCAAATCCAGACACCGTTTCAGAATTATTAGTCAAAAATGTAGCCATGTCTGCGGTGATGGTCGTTGCCCATCATCGCAATGGTAACGAAGAGATGGCGCAATCATCCCAAAGAGTGCGATCGCGTACCACTCGAATTATCGAACAGGTGGAACTTCCTTCTGTCTACGAAGTGTCTCAAAAGTTATTGGAAAGTGCCGTCACTGGCGAAGGTAGCTACAAAGCATTTTTAGAACGCCGCGGTTACGATTCCGAACAACGACAGGTGCTCTCTGAAGCATTAGAACAACTTATCAAGCGTAATGGTTAATCGTCAGTAGTCCTTAATCCTTGGTTTGTTGCTAGTGACCAATTACCAATTACCAATTACCAATTACCAATTACCAACAACTATGGTAAATTCCCCTACTCAGTTTTCTGATATTCAAACTCATTGGGCACGCTTATTCATTCAAGCTTTAGCCCAGCGTCGCATTATTAACGGGTTTCCCGATGGGACTTTTCGCCCAAATCAATCCATCACCCGCACTGAATTTGCAGCCCTGATTGCCACAGCATTTTCCAGACCGGCAAAACGACCGTATATCCCCTTTATTGATGTTCCTTCTACTTACTGGGCGGCGAGTGCCATTCAAAAAGCTTACGAAGCAGTATTTATTAGTGGTTTTCCCGATAACCGCTTCCGTCCAGCAGAGAGGATTACCCGAACGCAAGTTTTGGTTTCTCTAGTCAGCGGCTTGCAAATTGCCGCGAACGTAAAATCTGACCTAAAAACGGCACTGCCACAGATATATCAAGATGCCGCTGGAATTCCTAGCTATGCCACCGACGAAATCGCAGTCGCCACGAAAGCAGGGCTGGTAGC
>NZ_JACJOQ010000148.1:0-13527 GCF_014695635.1 Coleofasciculus sp. FACHB-712
GAGATGGCTCAGTTCCTCCGAGGTCGGGTGTAACAATTAAAAATGTAAAATTAAAAATTAAAAATGGAAGAAGGGTTTCTTCTTTCATTTTTATTATTTTGGCGCTTTTTCTTGACTCAAGATCCACTCTCTCTTCCCCAGCTCTTTAAAGGTATTGCCCTGTTTACGCCAGGGGGAGACTTAATTTATTGCATCGACCCTAATAAGCAGAGCCACTGGCACCTACATCTGTGTGCTGGGCTTCAAGAAATGCTGGGATTACCCGAACCTCCCCATTTTCTAGTGCCAGCGTATACCGCGACGATCGATCGGTGGCTCGATCCTTACACCCAGCAGTTACGAATTGCCGCTGAGGTTTATTTGCCGGTACGACGGCATCAGGCATTGCTGAATGGGATTTTCCAGAATAGCAACTTGCAAAATTGGCAAGTTGCTCCTTGGCCTTCAGAATTAGGCGATCCTATCGTATTAGAAACTTATCGGCACCAATTTCCCCAACTTTGGGAAAATCACGATTTGATTGTGCGCTTAGAACGCACGGGTTTCCAGCCTTCATTCCGCCCAGGTTCGACGCCTGGGTATGTTCTGCGCCTGTTTGTTTCCGGTCATAATGGCTCTACCGAACACACACTCCAAAGCCTGCATCAGTTGTTAGAGCAATCTCTGGGTCATCCTTACACTTTGAAAGTGATTGACATCTTCAAACATCCAGAACAGGCGGAGTCAAATCATATCTCTGCTACACCCACCCTTGTTAGAGTTTGGCCTGAACCTGTGCGACGGATTGTGGGAGATTTAGACAATATTGAGAGAGTCTTGCAGGTACTTGGGGCTGTAGATTACTGAGTAGAGGCACACGAGTGCCGTGTAATACTATTTCACCTGAAGGTCGCTACAAATATATTGCTGGAAGTGGCTGCTGACAAAATGCGATCGCTATAAGTCTTCTACAATCCAAAATCTAAAATCCCCATGTCTTGTCTCTTATTTTAATCAGCGGTAGGAATACAGACGTCTGGCGCACACAACCCCGGAAACTTCAAGGTTGTCACTTCCATCGTGGCGAGATCGACACGACGGATAGCATGGTTATTAGTATCGGCAATGTATAAATAAGAGCTAATCGCACTCACTCCTGATGGCTCAAAAAATTGGGTGCTGGTGCCTTGACCATCTTGGTTTCCTGCCGTCCCATCTCCCAAAACCGTGTTACAAATGCCGGTCTTCGGGTCAACTCGCTTAATTTTGTGGTTGTAGCTATCAGCGACCCAGAGGTAATTCTGAGCGTATTCAACGCCTAAACAATGCTGGAGTCGAACCTCAAAGCCTTTACCATCAATATCCCCAAACCCAAATAGCTCACCACTGCCACAAATTGTTCGCACCTGAGCCTTTTGACCCAGTCCGACGCCACGGATTGAGCTAATTTCGCTGTCGGCAACGTATAACTCTTGTCCGTCGGTGGTAATGCCGCTGGGTTGAGAAAAGGCAGATTCGTCTAAATTTCCATCAACGCATGATTCGGCTCCAATTCCTGCGTAGGTACCAATGATGCCGTTTTCCATCTGCATTTCCCAGATTTGGTGGACTCCTGCCATCGCAATAAACAAGCGATTTCCTACTTTTTCTAAATCCCAAGGAGAATTGAGCGGAGTTTCTCGTGCCGTACCCGTGTAGGAGCGAAGGTGATGGCTTTGTTCGCCAGTACCGGCAATTGTTTCAACCTTTTGATTCTTTAGATCGATCTGTCGCAGGGTATGATTTTCGGTATCGGCAACATAGAGAATGTCATTTTCTGCGTCGAGTGCCATACCTTGGGGAGCGAAAAATTGGGCATCTGTAAAGGAACCATCGGTTAAGCCTTGTTTGCCAGTGCCAACAATCTGTAACACTTGACCGGCAAGGGTAGCGATCGCAATCCGGTGATGTCCGGAGTCGGCGATGAACAGGCGATCGCGTGTTTCATCCGCTAACACTTTACCGGGAAAAGCCAGGGGTGTTACCAACGGTTGCCGCTGTTTTTCTAAAGTAAGGCTGAGTTCTTGAAAATTAATCGTTCCTCTCTCTTTGTGTTGTTGAATCAGCTGCCAAATCAGCTTCTCTACGACATCCTGATTTCCTTCCCCAGATACATAGCCGATGACGTAACCTTGGGGGTCAATCATCGTCAAAGTGGGCCATGCACGGACAGCATACTGACTCCAAATAGCAAAATTGCTATCGACGACGACTGGATGCTCAATGTCGTAGCGCAGAACTGCCTGACGAATGTTTTCAACTTCTTTTTCGTTGTCAAATTTGGCGGAGTGGACGCCAATCACCGTGAGGCTGTCTTTGTATTTCTGCTCCAGGTACTTCAACTTTGGCAGGACGTGCAGACAGTTGATGCAGCAATACGTCCAAAAGTCAAGAATTACCACTCTCCCTTTTAATTCACGTAAGGAAAGGGGACGATCTGTATTGAACCAGGTTTGGTTTTGGGGAAATTCTGGCGCTCTAACACGGGGCGTCATCATGTCTCCTTTTTCACTAACCGCGATGGGAACAGAGCGCTCCTCAAGAAGGATGTTGTAAAGCCGATACTGTTCGGTTAAAGATGAATCGGTGGGAATTTTAGATATTTAGAGACGCATTCGCGAAGCAGCACGGTAAGCCTGGGGCTTTCAGAGAATCAATATCCATCTATGCTCCTAGGGGCAAGGACAAAGCCCGTGCCCCTACATCTGTTGTTGAGACCGATTTATGGATTCCTGAGCAATCTCTAAGGCGTTGCAGCTTCCCCTAGCTGAGCATCCTCTGGATTTTCCGCTGTTGGGACTTCTAGTTCCGGTGTTGCCGGTTTTGATTTTTGGAAGAAACGGCTGGGGATATCTGGCTCAGATGGAGCTTGGATAATCCGCAACGGTGGAGCCGCAGCAGGTTTAGGAATCAATACGTCCTTGATATCGGCTTTTGGTTTTGCTTGAGCGAAGGTTGGGGATGATTGAGCTGATTGGGTTGTCTCTTCAGTCTTCTGCTGTACAGAATCTGTTGGCTGAGGCGAGGACGGTGGTTGTAGCAAATCTGGTTGAGCAGGTACTACCTGAAGCGGCTCTTCTGGCGCTGGCGATGGGACTATTTCCGGTAAGGCTGGCGGTAAATTGCGCGTAGGAGTATCAACACCTGCATCTGGACGCCGGAAGCGATTGAAGAATCCGCCTTTGGGTTTCTCTACCTGCTTTGGCGCTGGGGACGCTGGGGGCGTAGATGGAACCGTTTCTACTTCAGGACTTGCTTCTGGACTTGGCGTTATCTCTGGTAAAGTCCCTGGTTGAGGAATCTTTTCTGGGGGTATGGCTAAGGAAGAAGGCTCCTCAATTGCCTCAGGCACTGGCAGTGCAGGTGGTGGGCTAACTGGAGCCTCTGAACGCCGAAAACGATTAAAGAATCCGCCTTGGGGTTTTTCTAACTGTTTTGTCGCTGGGGGTGCCTCGGCTGGCTTGGCTGGCTCAACTTCAGAGGACGTCGGTTCTTCTTTACTCAGATGCGGCGCTGGTGTTTCTTCAACGGCAGGAGGCGCTAACGGTTCCGGTGTCGGCGTCGGCGTCGGCGTGAAAGATGGCTCAGGGGTTGCTGTCGGCACTGGCGTCTTACCACTGTAGTTGGGGTTTACAATCCCGCGAGCAGCAGTCGCCGAGAGTTCCCCGCGTACCAATTTGGCAAGGGTATCTTTGCCTTTCGGTTCGTAGGTAATCAGCCGCACGGTGTTGTTGAAGACGTTTGTGACTGGATTTCCCTGTTCATCTAAAAATTCCAGTTGTACCCAGTTCTTCCCTGAGTTAAAGCCTTTGAGATAAAGGGGTTGCCATCTGTCCATGACAAAGCTTTGACCGTTTACGGTAACGCGAACTCGCCAGTCGGCAATTTCGTCGTCGGGATTGGACTGGGCGACCAAGTGCAGGGGGGCGTTAGTCAGGTAGAAGTCAAGCATAATTGGCTCGGCTCCATAACTGCCCGTGGGGCGGCTATAGGTCAACAGAGGCTGCCCTGGATCGGGGTTGTTGTCCGTTGTCTTGGTGAAAAGGTGAAAGGTTGTTTGGGCGTAAGCACCTTCGTTTTTGAAGCTCTCATGCCAGGGGCGGGAGGCAAAAACTCGCAGGGTGTGAGTTCCGGGAGCTAAATCTTCAAAGACTAGAGGCTGTTCTAAGTCATAAACGGCTTTGTAAGGCTGGTTGTCCAGGATGACATGTAAATGGGGGCCAAGACCGAGTTGGGGGTCTTTGAAGATGGGTAGATCCCGAACTTGGAGCCGCACTGCCACTGTTGTGTCTTGAAGAATTTCATCAGCTTGGGGACTGAGGATGGTGACTTGAGGCTGATAACTCTCCAACGCTGGGCGCAGCTGTTGAATGACCTCGGGGGGAGATACCTCTGAGATTTGCCCAGAGGTTAGAGAAGATGAGGGTTTGGAGGTACCTGATGGGGTCGTCAGGGCGCGATCGCCACAACTGACTAAACTTCCTACCAAAACAGTTGCCATCAGTAACGAAACTATCGTTCTTAGAGGGTTCCACCGGCGATTCATGCCCAACACGCACTCCTACTCCTTCCGCGACCAACATCAAAAATCAAGACCTGTCCATAGGGAACTATAGCCCAAAAGCATCAACTACACCCTCGCAATGCCGTGAATTTCAGGCTCTGACAACCCAGAAGACACGGATTTTAAATGAGCTAATCGTTGCGTTTTGTTAACTAAATTTAATCCCTCTTGACTTTTTAACACTAAATATGGAGGTGCAAGCTAAGTTGCATCAATACTTGACCAAATTTGAATTATTGTTAAGTGGCTCGAAATACCCAGTAAACCTAGTCCTATCATCTACAAAGATAGAGGGTGTGGTTTTACAACCCTTCCCTCTCAGCGAACCCTTTAAAACGGGTATTCCATAAATTGGGGAAAGTAGTTCTTCAAAGAGCCTGCTTTCCTACCCATTAAAATCTAATTTTCTAATGGGACAGAACTCGTTCCTTGTCTAGAGAGAGGAGAGTCCTCATGACAATCAGTCCTCCGGAGCGAGAGGAGAAAAAAGTAAGGGTTGTTGTCGATAAAGATCCAGTGCCTACTTCCTTTGAGAAGTGGTCGCAGCCGGGTCATTTTGACCGCACCCTTGCTAGAGGTCCAAAAACCACCACGTGGATTTGGAACCTTCACGCCCTCTCGCATGATTTCGATAGTCATACCAGTGACTTAGAAGACGTATCTCGGAAAATTTTTGCCGCGCACTTTGGTCACTTAGCCGTGATCTTCATCTGGCTAAGCGGTATGTATTTTCATGGCGCTAAGTTTTCAAACTACGAAGCTTGGCTAGCTAATCCTTTAGGCGTCAAGCCTAGCGCTCAAGTCGTTTGGCCTATCGTTGGTCAAGATATTTTGAATGCCGATGTGGGCGGTGGCTTCCACGGGATTCAAATCACCTCCGGCTTGTTCCAGGTTTGGCGGGCAGCTGGCTTCACAAACACATTCCAGCTGTACTGCACTGCCATCGGTGGCTTGGTAGCAGCAGCTCTGATGCTGTTTGCTGGCTGGTTCCACTATCACAAGCGGGCTCCCAAACTGGAATGGTTCCAGAATGTAGAGTCAATGCTAAACCACCACCTAGCTGGGTTGCTGGGTCTGGGGTGCTTGTCTTGGGCCGCTCACCAAATTCACGTGGCGCTGCCCACCAACAAGCTCCTGGATGCAGGAGTTGCCATCAAAGATATTCCGCTGCCTCATGAGTTCATCTTGAACCGTGACTTGATGGCCCAACTGTATCCCAGCTTTAACCAAGGGTTGACGCCATTCTGGACTTTGAATTGGGGCCAGTATGCTGACTTCCTGACGTTCAAAGGCGGTTTAAATCCCCAGACAGGTGGATTGTGGCTGTCAGATACGGCACACCATCACCTAGCCTTGGCAGTACTCTTCCTGATCGCCGGTCATATGTATCGGACGAACTGGGGGATTGGTCACAGCATTAAGGAAATTCTAGAGAACCACAAAGGTCCCTTCACAGGCGACGGTCATAAGGGTCTCTATGAAAACATGACCACATCCTGGCACGCGCAGTTGGGAACCAACCTTGCCATGCTGGGTTCTGTGACCATCATCGTGGCTCACCATATGTACGCGATGCCTCCGTATCCGTACCTTGCCACTGACTACGCTACTCAGTTGTCCATATTCACCCACCACATGTGGATTGGGGCATTCTTGATCGTTGGCGGAGCGGCTCACGCTACCATCTTTATGGTGCGGGATTACGATCCGGTAGTGAACCAGAACAACGTGCTGGATCGGGTGATTCGTCACCGGGATGCAATTATTTCCCACCTCAACTGGGTTTGTATCTTCCTAGGCTTCCACAGCTTTGGCTTGTACATCCACAACGACACGATGAGTGCTTTGGGTCGCCCCCAAGATATGTTCTCGGATACGGCGATTCAGTTGCAGCCGGTGTTTGCTCAGTGGGTGCAAAACCTGCACACTCTGGCTCCTGGTGGCACAGCTCCTAACCAGCTAGAACCAGTAAGTTATGCCTTCGGCGGCGGGATCGTTGCTGTAGGCGGCAAAGTGGCGATGATGCCAATCGCGCTGGGTACGGCGGACTTCATGATCCACCATATTCACGCTTTCCAAATTCACGTCACTGTTCTAATTCTGCTGAAAGGCTTCTTGTTTGCCCGTAGCTCTCGTCTGATTCCAGACAAGATGAATTTGGGCTTCCGCTTCCCTTGCGACGGTCCCGGTCGTGGTGGTACCTGCCAGGTTTCTGGTTGGGACCATGTATTCCTGGGTCTGTTCTGGATGTTCAACACCATTGCGATCGCGGTTTACCACTTCAGCTGGAAAATGCAATCCGATGTGTGGGGCACAGTCAATGCTGATGGAACGGTGGATCATATCACCGCAGGCAACTTTGCGATGAGTGCCATCACTATCAATGGCTGGTTGCGTGATTTTCAATGGGCACAAGCTGCTCAAGTAATTCAGTCTTACGGTACAGCCCTCTCAGCCTACGGTCTGCTGTTCCTGGGCGCTCACTTTGTGTGGGCATTCAGCCTGATGTTCCTATTCAGCGGTCGTGGCTACTGGCAGGAGTTGATTGAGTCGATTGTTTGGGCTCACAATAAGTTGAAGGTTGCCCCTTCTATTCAGCCTCGCGCTCTGAGCATCATTCAGGGTCGGGCCGTTGGGGTAGCTCACTTCCTCCTGGGCGCGATCGTCACGATATGGGCGTTCTTCGAGGCGCGAATCCTTTCAATAGGATGATTTAAGCCTGAGTAACGAGTGCTGAGTAAAGAGTATGATGCTCTGAGTCCTCAGCACTCAGCACTGATAATTGAGGAGACTATGGCGACAAAATTCCCCAAATTTAGCCAAGACCTCGCTCAGGACCCGACTACACGTCGGATCTGGTACGGGATTGCAACGGCTCACGACTTTGAAAGCCATGATGGCATGACGGAAGAAAATCTTTATCAAAAGATTTTCGCTACTCACTTCGGTCATGTGGCAATTATCTTCCTGTGGGCCTCTAGCCTCCTGTTCCACGTCGCCTGGCAAGGTAATTTTGAACAGTGGATTAAAGATCCGTTGAATGTGCGTCCTATCGCTCACGCGATTTGGGACCCCCACTTTGGTCAACCGGCAGTAGATGCCTTTACTCAAGGTGGTGCGACTTTTCCAGTGAATATTGCCTACTCAGGTGTTTACCACTGGTGGTACACCATCGGTATGCGGTCAAATAATGATCTGTACCAAGGTGCAGTGTTCCTGATTGTCCTGTCTGCAGTCTTCTTGTTTGCAGGCTGGCTGCACCTACAGCCCAAGTTCAGTCCTAGCCTTTCTTGGTTCAAGAGTGCCGAGCCTCGGCTGAACCACCACCTGGCAGGTCTGTTTGGCGTTAGCTCCTTGGCTTGGGCAGGTCACTTGATTCACGTTGCGATTCCCGAATCTCGCGGTCAGCACGTAGGTTGGGATAACTTCCTGACAACGCTGCCTCACCCCGCAGGCTTGGGACCGTTCTTCACCGGCAACTGGGGCGTCTACGCTGAGAACCCAGAGGCTGCTGGTCATGTGTTCGGTACCTCTCAAGGTGCAGGAACAGCGATTCTAACGTTCTTGGGTGGCTTTCATCCCCAGACACAATCGCTGTGGCTGACGGATATGGCTCATCACCACTTGGCGATCGCAGTCATCTTCATCATCGCCGGTCATATGTACCGGACTAACTTTGGGATTGGTCACAGCATCAGAGATATGCTGAACGCCAAAAACTTCTTTGGCACCAAGACTGAAGGTCAATTCAACCTGCCTCACCAAGGGTTGTACGACACCTACAACAACTCTTTGCACTTCCAGTTGTCTATACACCTGGCAGCGCTGGGAACTGCTACTTCCCTGGTAGCGCAGCACATGTATGCGATGCCTCCCTATGCATTCATTGGGAAGGACTTCACAACTCAAGCAGCGCTCTACACACACCACCAGTACATTGCTGGTTTCCTGATGCTGGGAGCATTTGCCCACGCAGGTATCTTCTGGGTACGTGACTACGACCCAGAACAAAATAGAGGTAACGTCCTCGATCGAGTACTCCAGCACAAAGAAGCGATCATCTCGCACCTGAGCTGGGTCTCCCTATTCCTAGGCTTCCACACCCTAGGTCTGTACGTCCACAACGATGTTGTGGTTGCCTTCGGGACTCCCGAAAAGCAGATTCTGATTGAGCCGGTATTTGCCCAGTTCATTCAGGCTTCTCACGGAAAAGTCCTCTACGGCTTGGATACTCTCCTGTCTAATCCTGATAGCGTTGCCTCAATGGCTGGTGGCCCTTGGCTTCCCGGTTGGCTCGATGCTATCAACAACGGTACGAACTCTCTGTTCTTGACAATTGGCCCTGGCGATTTCTTGGTTCACCACGCATTCGCCCTCGCCATCCACACCACCACCCTGGTTTTGGTCAAGGGTGCGTTGGATGCTCGTGGCTCCAAGCTGATGCCCGATAAAAAGGACTTCGGCTACGCCTTCCCTTGCGACGGCCCCGGTCGTGGCGGTACTTGCGAACTCTCCGCGTGGGATTCCTTCTACCTCGCTGCGTTCTGGATGCTGAACACCATTGGTTGGGTAACCTTCTACTGGCACTGGAAGCATCTGGGCATTTGGCAAGGCAACGTGGCTCAGTTCAATGAGTCTTCTACTTACCTCATGGGCTGGCTGCGCGACTACCTCTGGCTGTACTCCGCTCAGTTGATCAACGGGTATAACCCCTACGGCATGAATAACCTGGCGGTTTGGGACTGGATGTTCCTGTTCGGACACCTAGTTTGGGCTACTGGTTTCATGTTCCTGATCTCTTGGCGTGGTTACTGGCAAGAGTTGATCGAAACCCTTGTCTGGGCACACGAGCGCACTCCTCTGGCGAACTTAGTTCGTTGGAAGGACAAGCCGGTTGCTATGTCCATCGTCCAAGGTCGCGTGGTTGGTCTAGCTCACTTTGCAGTTGGCTATGTCTTGACCTACGCCGCCTTCCTGATTGCCTCTACTGCTGGTAAATTTGGTTGATCTCCTGTAGTTCGCTGAATCAATGCATTTTAGGTAATTAAAACAAAATCCCCTGCCTTCTGGTAGGGGATTTTTTTATAAGGTTGTTTTGGCTAAAACTCTCAAGGAAAATGTAGCTTAAAATGGCGAAGTTTTTTATATAAAATGTCTAATAAAATAGCAACTGTGAGTAACTTAAACATTAATGGCATCACCCATGAGCTAATAAAGATTCAAGAGCAAAATAGTAATTGTAGTTTATGGCAATTTAGAAGCTTAGTCAGCGCTAATCAATATCTTCGGCTATATAAAATTTTTTTAAAATATGTTTCTAAAGGAAGTGAAGTATTAGATTGGGGTTGTGGGAACGGTCATTTTTCTTATTTCTTAGTAAAGGCTGGCTATAAAACCTCTGGATTTGCTTTTGAGGACTTTTGTGTTCGGGAAACTCTAAACAGCTCAACTTATGAATTTAGAAAAGGGAGTGCTGAAGATCCAACAGCCATTCCCTATCCAGATAATAAATTCAATGCAATCGTATCTGTAGGGGTTTTAGAGCATGTCAGAGAGACTGGAGGAAATGAAATTACCAGCTTACGGGAAATCTTCCCTTTGCTCCAACCAGGTGGCGTTTTTATCTGTTACCATATTTTCCGAATCAGTTTAGTCTGATTGAAGCGATCGCTTCCCGGTTGCCTAACAAATATCATCATCAATATCGTTATACTCGCCAGTCAATCAAAACGCTTTGCCAAGAAACCGGATTTGAGGTTCTAGAAGTCCAGCGTTATGGTTTTCTACCCAGAAATATGTGGGGCGTATTTCCCAAAGCAATCGGAAATTTCCCACTGCTGGCATGGAGTTGGGATTTTTTAGATGACATTTTGGCATATCCTTTCTCTGTAGTCTGTCAAAACTACTTGTTTGTCGCTAGGAAACCCTTGGCAAAATCCTCTGAATGATGATCGCAAGCCTTTGGTAGCAGCGTACAAAGCGATCGCTCTTTTAGGGTGACTTAAACGCGATCGCCCAAATATCCCCTTTCCATCAAAAACGCTGACCCGTGGTTACTTCAAGTCGGACTTCTCCTTGGTCGCTAATGCCTAAATCGCTGCGAATTAAACCAAACGGGGACTTGATCCGCAATCCTAACCCGTAACCAAAACCACTCCCCGGTTTGCCGCGCAGCAAACCCGGTTGCCCAAGCACCGTGTCACCAGACCCCAAATCTGAGCCATAGTCAGCAAAGACAACCCCTCCCAGCCACTGCAAAATCGGGAAGCGATATTCGATTGAAGCCAAGGCATAACTGCGACCGCTAGCGACTTTACCAGAACCATAGCCGCGCACAGAATTGAATCCGCCAAGATTAAACGCCTCAGTCGGAGGAAATTCGCCAAGTATCGTCCCAGTTTGCAAATTGAAAGCCACCATTTCTGGATTTTCGGTCTCCCTACCCTTGCCAATCCAGCTGACTGGGACATATTGAATATAATTCGCTCGCACTCGGTTACTCAAAATACTGCCCAAACCAATCGGAATCGACTGTTCCGTGGTCAGGGTTAGCAGCGAACCCTGAGTCGGATTGGAACGGCGATCGCGCCGATCTCTCGCCACACCGAACGACACCGTTACCAAGTCATCAATGCCAGTTTTGCTGACAGATAAGGGAGTTCCCAATTCATCCACCCGTGCAATATTGAAATCAGCATCGCGGGTACTAATCCGGGTGTAGTTCAAACCCAACGATCCATCCCAGCCATTAAAAGAACGCAACACCGCCACACCGCCGCCAAATCGTCCTTCCCGTGTACTGTCCCCATTGGGCAACTCGATTTCATCGGTGAAGGTGCGGGAATAATCCCGATTGCGAAACGCTCTAACGCTATACCCCAAGCGGTTTGGCTCACCAGCGCGATAAGGGCTAGTAAACTGGGTATTAAACTGGACATCCTTACCACTCACCTGAAGTTTGGCAGCTAAGCGATCGTTGACACCGTTGATATTGGCGTCTCGATAGCTTACCGAACCGTAAAGCCCAATGTCGCCGCTATTGCCACCCCCTAATGTGATAGAAGGAAAGCGATTCTCCTGGATGTCGTAGATGATATTAACCCCGTCGGTGGCTTCCTCCACAACAACATTGACATCCTCAAAAGACTCTAATCGCCTCAATCGCTGCAAGTCTTCCTGAAGCAAATCCTCACGAAATACCTCACCCGGCTTGAGTTTCAGTTCGCCAATAATAAAATCTTTTTTGGTGCGACTGGGTATCGGTCGATTCTGGTCATCGACTGACTCCCCTTTGTTATTAACAAAGCGGATCTGCACATCTTTGACAATTCTGGAGGCAACCTCAGCAGTCTGGACGCCCTCCCCACTGGACACGGGCGGTATCGTTTGTGGCAGATAATCGCCGTATTTGGCATCATATTCAACAACAGGAATGGGATTTGCTGTCTGAGGCAATCCTGGCGTCACCTGGGTTACGGCTGGAGTCGCAGCATCCTCAATGGGTGCCGATGTTGCCCTATCGCCCGAAGTCGTCTGTGCAGCGGGTGGGGAGGATGCGATCGCTCCTTTTGTTTCCCAGATTCCCAGCGTTGCCACCATCAAAATTGCAAATGTTTTAAGACCCATAAAATTAGCTTAATCGGCTGGCTACCATTGTGCTTGGCTCATTGGCTTGTATCCTTAGCGAGGACTGGCTTTTGAGGCGGGCAACAGACGGAATCTATTGTAGATATCAAGTGAAATGGTATCAGTAACAACGAAGTAAACGTCAAGGATATGAGTATTCAACAGGCATTTAACACAGCAGCAACTGAGTACGACAAGCTCCGACGCACCCTGATTCCCTGTTTTGATGACTTTTACCAAACAGCCATTCAGGTTATCCCATTTGACCGCACAGCAGCCCTAAACGTTCTCGATTTAGGTGCAGGGACGGGACTTTACTCAGGCATGGTTCAGGCAGTGTTTCCGAATGCTGAATTTACACTGCTGGATCTCGCGACTGAGATGTTAGAGCAGGCAAAGGCTCGATTCCAGCAGATGGGAAAATCTCCCAAAATCTGGATTGGAGACTACGTTAAGACAGATTTGAGCGATTCCTATGACCTGATTATCTCCGGCTTATCGATTCATCATCTGTCTGATTCCGAGAAGCAGCATCTTTATCAGCGGATTTATGATGCCCTCAAACCTGGAGGGATGTTCATCAACGCCGATCAAGTTTTAGGCAGAACACCCCAACTGGAGCAATTTTATCAACAACAATGGCTGAATACCGTGCGCGATCGCGGGATCTCCGAGGAGCATCTCCGAGCCGCTGAACATCGGATGACCTACGATCGTCTAGCACCTCTCGACACTCAAATGCAATGGTTGGAAGCAGCCGGTTTTCAGAACGTAGACTGCTGGTATAAGCATTACAGCTTTGCCGTGTTTGGTGGATCTCGTTCTGCCCAGTCGGAGCCAGAGATACAACCACCCACCATTCAAACACAACGGTTAACCCTCCGTCCTTTCACCTTGGCAGATGCTCCTGATGTGCAACGCTTCGCCAGCGCCCGCGAAATTGCTGATACAACACTAATTCCTCATCCTTACGAAGATGGGATGGCTCAAGCGTGGATTAAGGCTCATTTGGCAGCATTTAAGGAAAAGAAAGCCATCACGCAAGCGATCGCGTTGCGGGAAACTGGAGAACTCTGTGGGACAGTTAATCTGATGATTGATGCCAAACAGAACAATGCGGAGATCGGTTACTGGATTGGCAAGCCCTACTGGGGACAAGGCTACTGTACTGAAGCAGCAAAAGCTCTACTGCAATATGGTTTCGAGGTACTTAAATTGCACCGCATTCATGGGGCGCACTTTTCGCGCAATCCAGGTTCGGGACGAGTCATGCAAAAACTTGGGATGCAGTATGAGGGATGTCGCCGTCAACATTTACG
>NZ_JACJOQ010000149.1:0-4818 GCF_014695635.1 Coleofasciculus sp. FACHB-712
CGGCTACAGGTAGATTGTTGTGCCTGGAAAGTCTGCCATAAGAGGTATTCAGCACACGTTTAAGCCGATGTTTGGGAATGGCGCGATCGCGAAGCGCTGACTTGTCAGTTCGCAATGAGAATGAAAAAAGACGCGATCGCCCTTTTGACTTGCCTTGTTACTCTAAACTCGAATATTCACATTGCCTAAATTACCGATTCATTGCTTCCAAAGGGTTTTCCAAAAATTTCTCCTCATCAATTTTTATGAGTTTAGGAAAGGATTAATCAGCCTTCTGATCGGGCACTCTATGCTTTTTTAAGGCAGAACTTTTTTGTTGCGCTGCGACACGATGGTTAGGTGCGATACAAGGATTACAGTGGAGATGGAGGTATAAGTCCAATGTTTGCAGTTATCACACCAGAGAAAATCCAGTTACCCGCAGGCGCAGTGGTGCGGCTACCCGGTAGTTGGCAGGACTATCAAGCACTAACTGAACAACTAGGCGATCGCTCAATACCGCGCATTAAGTATCGACCCGGAGAGATTCTGTTAATGTCACCGCTACCCCGACACGGACGCGAAGCCCACGTTATTGCAATGGTCGTAATAGCTCTCCTAGACCATTTAGGGCGGGACTACGAAGCGTTTACCCCAATCACAATGGAACTGCCAGAGATTAGCGGCATTGAACCGGACTACTGCTTCTATATCGATAATTGGGCAGCAGTTGCAGGCAAAGACCGCATCAATTGGGAAATAGAGCCATCGCCCGATTTGGTAATTGAGATAGATGTAACCAGCTACACGGATGTAAATGACTACCTGCCCTATCGAGTGCCGGAAGTTTGGTTGTATAAAAAGAACCAACTTAAGATTTACCAATTGCAGAGCGATCGCTACACGATTGTAACCAGTAGCCGTTTTTTTCCCAATATTAATGCTTTAGCATTCATCACCGAGTGTTTCCGAATTGCCTCCGAGCGCAATACCAGCGTTGCGATTCGGGAGTTACGACAAAAATTAGCAAGTGAGAATTAAATCCGAAAAATACAGAAGATGATAGTGCGATCGCAATCGGGAGTCGCTGGTCAGCAGAGTTGTTAAAGTTAGTGGCTCTTGTGTAAATCTATGGGTGGCGTCATAGAGACACCAAGGAACTCAAGGACAGTTTGCTTCAAGCGTTCTCAAAGAATTGTCAAATGGGGAGTTGCGTTAGATGAAATCAGTCTTGTTTCTTAATCTGCTCCCACTCCTCGCGCAATATTCCCATGCACAGCGTATCAACGTATCTGCCGTCATACCATTCGTGACCCCGGAGGCGACCTTCTTCCACAAATCCACAGGATTGATAACAGCGAATCGCTCGTTCATTCCTTGAGTTTGTCCTTAACCAAACTCGATGTAGATTCCAGTATCGAAACGCATAATTCAGCAGCAATGCGATCGCTTCACGACCGTAGCCACGTCCCCAATATTCCTTATCCCCAATTGCAATGCCTAATTCGCAGACACGCGCCACCCCCTGAAATATATCAAAACCAACCAAGCCGCACTGCCCAATGAACTTGCCATCTGCCTCGATCGCAAACCAGGTGCCATCTCGTCCACCTTTGGCGGCATTTTGATCAAACTCTGCTTGCAGTCGTTCCAGGGATTGGGGTATCGGTGGATCGCCTCCACCTGCCAATTCAACGGCTAAATCATTGTTAAACTCGCACAGTTTCGGTAGATCGTCTCGCCGTATACCCCGTAGCGTTACTCGTTCTCCCTTCAACATCGCTGATTGTCCTTGATTTTATGTCTGTACTCATCCATATCAAGTTTGTCAGGAGGCGGTAATGATTCATACAAAAGAAGAAAACAAGTTGGGAGTTGGAATAGCCGGGTGAATTTTAAAAGCTGTCGCTCTGTCTAAAATGTCCTGCCACCCTAAGGCAGCTCCTCTTGACACTCCCTATTGCAATTACGATATTTAATCGTATCGATATTAATTCGATCCATTTGCTGTGGAGCCGAGAGGAAACAATGACAACGACCAAACAAGCGCGATCGCTACCTTTACCTCCTGGGAGCTTTGGTCTACCAATTATTGGCGAAACCATTAGCTTTTTACGCGATCCAAACTTTGTACAGAAGCGACACCAGCAATATGGACAAATCTTCAAAACTCATGTATTGGGTTGTCCTACCATCTTCTTGATTGGAGCCGAGGCAACCCGCTTTCTATTTGCCAACGAGAAACACTACTTTTCTGACGGAATTGCGAATGGTGTCCCCCCGCAGACCAAAGCGTTAATGGGAACGGGATCGGTCGTGATGCAGATGGGGGATAAAAATCTAAGACAGCGCAAACTGCTATCGCAAGCCTTCCAACCTCGCGCACTAGCAGGGTATGCCTCCACAATGGAGGAAATTACCCGTAGTTATCTCCACAAATGGGAGCTTTTGGGTCAGTTTTCCTGGTACTCGGAACTCAGAAAATACACGCTGGATGTGGCTTGTAAGTTGCTGATAGGAACCGAAGCTGCCAGCGATCGCGATTTTGGCAAGTGGTATGAAATTTGGGGAAAGGGGCTACTTTCCATCCCCGTACCCTTACCTTGGACAAAGTTTGGTCGGGCGTTACGGTGTCGCAAGCTGATACTGGCGCGAATTGAGAAGATAGTCAAAGAGCGTCAACAACAAGCTACATCAACTCAGGATGTGTTGGGGTTATTGTTGCAAGCGCGAGATGAACAAGGAAACACTCTGAGTTTGCAGGAACTCAAAGAGCAACTTCTGACCCTATTATTTGCGGGTCACGATACGTTGTCATCTGCCCTTTCTTCGCTATGTCTTCTATTAGCGCAGCATCCAGAAGTTAAAGAGGCTATCCGTGCAGAGCAAAAGCAATTGGGGTTTCCCCAACCGCTGACGCTGGAGCATCTGAAGCAGATGACCTATCTAGAGCAAGTCTTGAAGGAAGTTCTGCGAGTCTTTCCTCCATCAACGGGTCCTAGAGAAGTCATTGAATCTTGCGATCTTAATGGCTACTTAATCCCCAAAGGTTGGAAGGTGCTTTATCACAGCGGTACGACTCATCAAGATAGCCGCATCTATACTCAGCCAGAATGCTTTGACCCAGAGCGGTTTGCACCCGAACGGGCGGAGGATAAACAAAAACCGATGAGCTATATCCCCTTTGGTGGGGGACTGCGAGAATGTTTGGGCAGAGAGTTTGCCAAGCTGGAGATCAAGCTGTTTGCCGCGTTGTTAGTCCGCGAGTATGAGTGGGAACTGCTTCCCGGACAAAACTTGGATATGGTGATGCTACCGACAGTCTATCCCCGCGAGGGTTTAAAGGTGAAGTTTTGGCGGAGAGTGCAGCATGGCTAGGAAAGCGCCTCGCAATGCTTATCAAATCGCACTAAAGCTGTATAGTGGGCGATGCCCACGCAACTAACACGGCTATCTTTGAATTTGTGCATCTGGAATTTTTAGCGATCGCATCATCCTTGAAAATCCGCAAGCCCTTCACCCTATCTCCACACTCCCCGCGATAGATGTTTGACGATAATCAATCAACACAATCTAAAGTCAGCCTGTTTTGTCCCAGCAAGTCTGATAATTTAATTAGGTTAAATTAAGATGCCTTGCCGTGTCAGCCTGTCGCACCTTTGGTGTGCTTACGAGCTTGGGCAGGCTTGGTTTGTGTAGCCACAGGCTAAAGCCTGTGGGTATATCCCTAGGCAGGATTGGTGAGAGAATTATGGCGTTAATTGTCCAGAAATACGGTGGCACTTCAGTTGGTTCGGTGGAACGCATTCAGGCAGTCGCTCAGCGGGTTTTAAAAACAGCCCAGATGGGCAACTCGCTGGTTGTCGTAGTTTCGGCAATGGGGAAGACGACTGATGGATTGGTGAAATTAGCCAACCAAATCTCTACAAATCCCTCTCGTCGGGAAATGGATATGCTGCTCTCTACTGGCGAGCAAGTCTCAATCGCCTTGCTGAGTATGGCATTGCAGGAATTGGGACAGCCAGCGGTTTCTCTCACCGGGGCACAGGTGGGAATTGTTACGGAAGCCGAACACACCCGCGCCCGGATTCTGCATATCCAGACACATCGGGTGGAACGTCATTTAGACGCGGGTAAGGTGGTTGTGGTGGCGGGTTTCCAAGGCATCACCAGTACCGAAGAGTTGGAAATTACCACCTTGGGGCGCGGCGGTTCCGATACTTCGGCGGTAGCACTGGCGGCAGCTTTACGAGCAAGCTGTTGCGAAATCTACACCGATGTGCCAGGAATTTTTACGACCGATCCCCGGTTAGTGCCAGAAGCCCAGCTGATGGAGGAGATTACCTCTGATGAAATGCTTGAGTTAGCCAGCTTAGGGGCAAAGGTGCTGCATCCCCGCGCGGTGGAAATTGCCCGAAATTATGGCGTAGAGTTGGTGGTGCGTTCCAGCTGGACGGACGATCCGGGGACTAGGGTGATTTCTCCAATGCCTAAGCCGCGATCGCTCCAAGATTTAGAAATTGCCCGTCCTGTGGATGGGGTAGAATTTGACACCGACCAAGCGAAAATAGCGCTGCTGCGGGTACCCGATCGCCCCGGCGTGGCGGCGCGGCTATTTGGTGAAATTGCCCATCAAGCCTTAGATATCGACCTAATTATCCAGTCGATTCACGAAGGCAATACGAACGATATTGCATTTACAGTTAGCAAAAACGTCATTAATCGGGCGGAAGCTGTAGCCGCAGCGATCGCGCCCGCCCTCCGCAGCTCAAACAACCCAGAAGACGGAGAAGCCGAGGTGATGGTAGACAGGCAAATTGCCAAAGTCTCGATCGCGGG
>NZ_JACJOQ010000015.1:0-2277 GCF_014695635.1 Coleofasciculus sp. FACHB-712
GCAAGTATCCGGGTAGTCAATAACCTCATTTGTGCCCGCAATGACGAACAAGGACGAGAGTCTAGGCGGCGGATGGGAACGACGCTGGTGATGGCTCTCCAGCTGCCCCAGAAGGTGGCGACAGCTAACTCTGGTGTGGGGAATGCCCACGAACTCTATATCGCTCATGTTGGAGATAGCCGCGCCTACTGGATTACCCCCCATTCCTGCCAGATGCTGACAGTAGACGATGACGTGGCTGCTAGGGAAGTACGAATGGGGCGCAGTCTCTACCGCGAAGCATTGCAGCGACCCGATGCCGGGGCACTCACCCAAGCGCTAGGCACGCGGGATGCCGAGTTTCTTCGTCCGAATGTGCAACGCTTCATTGTGGAAGAAGACGGACTGCTGCTGCTGTGTTCTGATGGTCTGAGCGACAATAACTGGGTTGAGCGTTCCTGGGTAGATTATGTGGAGCCGGTGCTTCAGGCTAAAATTCCCCTGGAGGCGGCAGTACAGTCCTGGATTGACTTAGCGAATCAGAAGAACGGTCACGATAATACTTCAGTCGTGATTACTTACTGCCGCGTTTCCCCAGAGTATCCGGTGCTACTCAATTTTGGCGAGATCGGGAATCTCACCTTGATGCCGAAAGCTACTCTGCAAGCTGAAGCTGAAGACGTGAAGTATGCTGAAGCGGTGCCAGTGGAAATCGTTCCGGCAAAGCCAAACCGACTGCGCCGAGGGAAAGGGTTGGTCGTCACACTGGGAGTCTTCCTCCTACTGCTGGGGGGCAGTGCTGCTGGGTTATATGCTTGGTGGAAATACAATCCTCAAGGGTTCCAGCAAATACGCGATCGCTTGTTCAACCCCGCACCGTTGCCCGTTCCAGTCCCCGAAACGCCATCTCCCGCTTCCAGCGTGCCGCCATCACCGCAAAACTCTCCGTCTCCATCTACACAAGTGCCGCCCCCGCCCGAAAATTCAGCGTCACCAGTTCCCTCAGTACCCCCTCCCGAAAATTCAGCATCGCCAGTTCCGTCAGCACCCCCTCCAAGTCCATAAAGAGGAAGTTACCGTCCTGTGCAAGAATATTAAGGTTGTTCACAATAGCACAATGCTTGGGTACTGGTAAGAGCCAAGCGTCTTGATAGGCAACGCTCCCAGCTCACCACGCTTGGTGGAAGCAGTTATTCCTCAAAAGAAGGCTGCACCAGTTTGACTCAGATACCCAACCGGAGATCAAGAAATGAAAGTAGGCGATCGCGTCCGCGTTATCAAATCTGTGATTGTTTACCACCATCCTGAAAATAAGGGTAAGCCTTTTGATGTCAAGGATCGGGAAGGAGAAGTGGTCTCAATCATTCACGAATGGCAAGGCAGACCCGTCAGCGCCAACCTTCCAGTTTTTGTCCAGTTTGACAAAAAATTTAAAGGTCACTTCCGCGAGGATGAGCTAGAAACTCTAAATTAGGCTCATGGTCAATGGCTCATATTCGCGATTAGCTATGAGCCATTGACCATGAGCCATTGACTATCATCGCCTACCGCGATTAAACCAGCCGAATATATTGATGTCACCCCGCATTCTCTGCAACTCTTGCCGGTTAGCTTCCGCTGTCATCTGATACCACTGGCAGTAACGCTCAAGTTCCTTTCGGTACTCGGCTTCCCGGTAAAAGTCATGAGTCATTTGGTAGGTGGCAAAGATGTCCGCTACGGGGGGAGGTGCTGGAATAAAGTGTGGGAATTCTTTTGGCATTTTTGAAGGTTGGAAGGTTGAAGGTTGGAAAAATAATCGCTTCAAACTACTGTCTAAACTTTTTAAAGCCAGCCTTTAAGGCGATAGATCCCTGTTCCAATGTATTCTTTTAACGCTCTGGTTGACCTGTGTAACCGCTCGGCATCTGGTAAAACATTTAGGATTCGAGCTTGCAGGCTCCTGTTGGATTCGAGAAAGTCTGCTTCTGTCACCAAAAAGTCGGTGGGTGCGGGGATGGCTTGAATTCCCTGACGCTTGAAAATCAGGAGCGATCGCGGCATATGCATTGCCGAAGTCACTAATAATACTCGGCGAATCCCCTGCTTTTCTAAAATTTGCCGCACATTCACCGCATTTTCATAAGTGTTCAAAGAGCTAGGATCTTGAAGGATGGCAGATTTAGGGACGCCTAATGTTTCTAAAATTACAGCCATATCCGCAGATTCCGGTGCCCCACTGCCCCGCCAGTCGATGCGTCCGCCGCTAGCAATCACGAGAGGAGCTTTGCCTTCGCGGTATAACTGGGCACCATAGAA
>NZ_JACJOQ010000150.1:0-6362 GCF_014695635.1 Coleofasciculus sp. FACHB-712
CGACACTCTAGCGGTTCATAAAGACCATCAGAACCACCTAATGTAGGAAGAGATTGGGTGAGCAGACAAACGCAAGTGACTCCTAAACTGTAGAGATCGCTAGCGGGGTAGGCATGACCGTGCATTTGTTCCATCGGCGTATATCCTACCGTACCGACCGTTGTCCCCACTTGCCCCATCGTCGTTTCTGTCACCAGTTTGGAGACGCCGAAATCAATCAAGACTAATTTGCCGTTTCGGTGACGACGCATAATATTCTCTAGCTTGATATCCCGGTGAATCACCCCACGTTCGTGAATAAATTTGAGGATTGGCAGTAACTCAGCCAAAAGCTGTCTAATTTTTTGTTCGCTAAAAGCTCCCTGAGTTGCCAATTCTTGACGTAAAGTGAGTCCCGCAATTAACTCTTGCACTAGATACAGGCGCTTATCTTCTTCAAAGTGAGCCAGCAGTCTGGGAATTTGGGGATGTTCTCCGAGTTGAAACAATCGCAGTGCCTCCTGGTTAAACATTGCGGTTGCTTTTTCCAGCGCCTTCGGATTGGCTTGAATCTCTGAGGAGGGTAAAAATTGCTTTACCACGCAGGGCGCATTCATACAGTCAGTATCTACTGCCTGATAGGTTCTGCCAAAGCCGCCACTGCCAATCGGTTTGAGGATGCGGTAGCGTTTTCTCAGTAATAGTACAGAGCCACAACTTTGGCAAAATTTATAATCGTCTGGATTCTGGCGATCGCGGCAGTTGGGATTGAGACAGTAGATCATACCCAGGCAGGATTCAGCAGGTTGAGTCTATCGTAGTTCTTCCCAGAAGGGTGGCATAGGACCAGTGGCTGCAACAACTGGCAGCTATTGTTTCGGAAATGTCTTGCCGACCTCTCTCACGTCGTCTCTGTATTCGGCGATCGTTCGATTGGTATCAGCGTCGTAGCGCAGTCGCACATTACCCACTTCCAGAACGGCTGCCATCCCCGTACCCGTGACAGTTGCTACAGGCGGGATTCCCCTGCCTACAAAGGTAGCAATCCAGATTTCGGCATTTGCCCCGGAAATACTGACTTGCAACGGATCGCCCGCAGTTACTACTGCTGCTTTTGGGTGCAGCACCCAGCCTTTGAGGTAGCTATCACTACCGCCGCGTAGCAAAAAAGTTGACAACCCGCCTTCCATCCCCACCGTTGCAGTGATACCACCATCGCCTTTCTCGTTTCCGAGGTTGAGTTGCCAGGTGTAGGTATGCGCCTCCTCATCCCGAATTCGATCGAGCGTTGCCAGTACAGCAGTATTATCAGTTTCAGAAAACTTGACCAGGAGGTGGCGCTTGGCGCTGCTTAAGCCCAAACTGGCGTATTTCTCCCCACCGTCGATGATGACGTAACCGCCATCTGGGTTGGAATTGAAAAATTCATGCCTTCCCGTTGTACCGCGATCGCGCTGTGCTTTTCCGTCCACCAAGAGGGTGCTAAAAGTGGCAGGGTTGCCAGAAATTTTGGCAGGCCCTCCGATGAAATGATGGTTGTAAGCGAGTAAGCCAAGTTGGAAGGCTTCTGACTGATCCCAAGCATTCTGGTGGCGATCGCTATCTGCCATCACCGACACGAGGATATCGTTCTCATCTTGCCAGCGATCGCGGAAAAAGTAAGCGCCTCTTTTTTCATCCCCCATAGACGAGGGAAACACACCTGTTGGATTAAAGGAAGGGGCGCTTTCTGGGTAATAGATTAGCGACCAGATCGTTGCGCCCCGGTGTTTGTCAAATTTCTCGGCTGGGGTGCCTGGGGCATCTATTCCCATGTGCCGATCGTAAAAGTAGCGGTAGAAGGGCAATAAGCGTGGGGGAACCGATCCGAGGAGGAGACTCGTCCAGCCTTCGTCACCGATGCCTGCACCGGATACGCCAGATTGAAGAAAGTAGCGATCGCCCGATTCATGCATCATAAATGCACCGGCGTACATGACCAATTTCCAGAAATGTCGTGCGGTAAAATCAGCGTCAAGCTCAGCATCGCCAACACTCCGGAGGGCATAAACCGCTGGAACTAAAAAAATCCCTGCATAACTGTCATAACCAATCCCTTCCTGACTTAAACCCAACTGACCGTAAGCGTTGATTAGGTGAGTTTTCAGCCACCCCTTGAGCTGACTGTATCGCTTGGCGCGGTTGCCTTCCTCGTACACAGCCAACATCATCACGAGTTCCCCGCCTCGACAGACTGCTACCCAGTTAGAAGCCATTGCTGGATTAGTGAGGTTGGGGTGGCGGAAATTCTCCCAAGTATCGAGGGCGATGTTAATTTTGTTTTTAATGTAATCTCGTTGCTGTGGAGTCCAACCGCGATATGCCCAATCATAGGCGATCGCAAAATTTTGTCCCACCGTCGCCCTAGATAGCCCATACTGCGCTTCCGGCAGGCGGTTATCCGGGTCTGGATCTCGGTGGATGAGGTAGAGGGCTTGGTAGGCAATCTGTGCATACTCCTTTTCATTTGTCAATAAGTACAACAGCGCTGCTTCCCGTGCCAGATAGGAACGGGCATAGTTCCAGTTGCCGTCATTCGGGTTGCCATCATAAATGCGCCAGTTGTTCTGGGTTACTCGCGCTTTCAGGGCATTGAATGCTTGCTGATGATGCGATCGCGGCACCCGAATTGCCGATCGGATTTGTTCGCTCCGTCTTTGAGTTAGAAATAAACGCGGGTGTGCTTCGTCAGCTAGCACCTTGAAGGGCGCTAGAACTATCAGCAGACCGATTAAGATACGGCTTTTCACCTCTTTCGTCCTCTGCGGTTTAAATTTTGTCTACAGCAATCCTCTTTGATTTGTAAGATATTTTTTTAACGAACCGCCAAGGACGCAGAGGACGCGAAGTAAGAGAGGGAGAGAAAGCAGAGGATTTCATGAATCACTTAAGATTGCTATTGAAATCAGGGTGAATCGCTTTTGGCATTTCAAGCCGGATGGAAATAATCGTAGATTTCCTGGGCTAACTTAGGACCAACACCAGGAGCCTCAGTTAGCTGCTTTGGAGTTGCTTCGCGGATATAATCAATGGAACGAAAATGCGCCAAGAGTTGTTTCTGTCGCTGAAAGCCCAGTCCTGGAATTTCATCTAAACGCGATCGCCTCAGCTTATCGCTGCGCTGCTGACGGTGGAAACTGACTGCAAATCGGTGCGCCTCATCCCGCAGTCGTCGCAACAATTGCACCCCTGGTTGTTCTGCATCCGTCTGTAACGGTGAAGACTCACCCGGTGAGAAAATCTCCTCTCGCTGCTTGGCAAGACTAACAACTCGCAAGTCTTCCATTAAATTCATTTCTTGCAGTACGGCGACAACTGACGAGAGCTGACCTTTCCCGCCGTCAATCATTACTAAATCGGGCCAATCAGGATTCCCAACTCGCTGCATTTGCGGATCTTCAGCATACTTGCGGAAACGCCGTTGGATAACTTCTGCAAGACTGGCAAAGTCGTCCGAGTGACCAGCAGTGACGGTGGGATTTTTTATTTTATAGTGGCGATAGTGCTGCTTTGCCGGTATAGCGTCGATGAAGACTACCTGAGACGCGACAGCATTCGCTCCCTGAATATGGGAGATATCGTAGCCTTCAATCCGGTGGGGTAAGTCGGGTAGATCAACAATGGCGGCTAAATCTTCCATTGCTTGAGTATTGCGATCGCCTAATCGTTGCATCCGCGCTAGTTCATACTGGGCGTTGCGCTCCACCATCTCAATCAATTCTGCCTTGGTTTGTCGCTGGGGAGCAAGTAGCGTTACTTTTCGTCCTTTTCGCTCAGTTAAAAATTCTGTGAGCATTTCCCCTTCTGGCAACTCGTGCTGCACTAGAATTTCTATCGGGATTTCTACGGACTCCGCATTTGCGTAATGTTCCTCTAATACCCGCTGCAAAATGGCTCCCGGTGTACCTGATTGAGCTTCCGCCACAAAGCCTAAACGACCAACCAGTTTTCCCGCACGCATCTGGAACAATTGGATGCAGGCGTGTTGGGCGTCAGCTGCCAGAGCGATCGCATCCCGCGAAACGGTATCATCTGGCAAAGACACTTTTTGATCTGCACTCAAAGACCTTAACCCGGCAATTTGGTCGCGCATCCGCGCTGCTACCTCAAAGTTTAGCTCTTCGGCTGCCTTTTCCATATTCGCCGTTAAAATATCAATCAGTTCTCCGGCTCGTCCTTGGAAAACCATCGCGATTTTTTGGATTGTTTTGCGATATTCTTCTGGTGAAATCAACTTTTGACAGACGCCTGGACACCGCCCTAAATCGTAGTTCAGGCAAGGACGATCTTTAAATAAAGGTTGCGGACGCTGGCGGATTGGGAAGAGCCGTTTTGCGATTCGTAACGTGGTTCGCAACAAACCTGCATCCACAAAAGGGCCATAATACTTATCTTTTTCTTTTCCCAGACGCCTGTTCCGAGTAATAAAAATGCGAGGATATTCTTCCGACCACGTAACCAGAACGTAAGGATACTTCTTATCATCTTTGAGCAGCACGTTGAAGTAGGGTTGATGCTGCTTAACTAGATTGGCTTCTAGCGCGAGTGCTTCGGCTTCGGTGTCGGTGACGATGAATTCAATCTCTGCGATTTGCCGCACCATCATCATAATGCGATCGCTCAATTTTTGGGAGTCGCGGAAATAAGAGCGAACTCGCGATCGCAATTTTTTCGACTTGCCAATGTAGAGGATGCGATCGCTAACATCCTTCATAAAATAGACCCCTGGTTCTGGCGGAATCTCTTTCAGACGGCTTTCCAGGCGTTCTGGCTCTTTGAGGAGCGGCAGGATTTTTGTAGATGCGATCGCTCCTTCAGCCGATAGATAACCAGCTTGAGTTGTGGCGGGAAATAATTCGTTCCCATTTCTTAGGGTTTGCGGATCTGTCATCCTAATACACTCCTAGACAGCAGCAATTGTTAATTTTTAAGTCGCGCCCTTGAACAAACAGTAACGGATTTTTTAGCTGGTAAAATTTCGTAGCCACCATTTTTATTTAATTCTAAATATCAGTGCAAATTCGTAACTAACGTTTTTTACTAACTTCACAACTCAGTAAAAATTCGCATTATTTTTAATTTTTAAACATGAGATATCTTTCCGGAAATCAGTTAAGCTTTCTTGAAGTCATTACCAGGTTAGATAAAGTTATAACGAATAATGCTAATCTTTCAGCTTTTAAGTTGAAATTGGTTTTAAAATGCTGCTACAACATTTTTTGCTAACTACCTCCCTCTGGTTAAAATTATGAAATTGGAAGAGTTTGAGAATCAATATCGGAACGCTATGGATGACACGCTCAACCAACTCCAGACAGTGATCTTGTTATTGGCACAAGTAGAAGCTCAGGTTAGGGGAATAAGTTCTTCTGTGCAAAATCTAAGCCTCACCGTGGAAAAATACATTAACGAAAATAAAAGTGAATAACGATTGATTTAATTGCCAGAAATTCACGAAGTCGTTAATGAATTTCTTCTGCAATAGCTTGTCTCAAAGAAACTAAATTCACAGGTTTAACAAAGAACCGACGTGCCCCCAAAGTAAGGGCACGCTCTTCATCTGCTTGAAAAGCATAGGCGGAAACGACAAACACGGGGATGTGGAGCCAGTCTGGCCTTTCTTGGATTTGCTGGAGTAGCGTATAGCCATCAATGTCTGGTAATTTTAAGTCTAGCAAAACTAAGTGCGGCTGAAACTCAGCCATCGTCTGAAAAAAATCAGCCCCCCCGGCTAGGGAGAAAACTTGGTATCCCAGATAACCAAGATAGTCATTTAGCAGCTGTCGATTCGTTTGGTTATCCTCAACGAGCAAAATTCGCTTAGGAGATGCTTCAGCACTAAAGTCGGAATTCGGGTTGAATTGTGAGCGTTCAGTCTCACCGCTCCCGTTAAATTGACCTGGGAAGATAGTTAAAAGTGATATAAGCATTAACCGAATCCATTGCACTCAGTGTAGCTATAACTTTATTAATAAGTTATCCGGTTAACAATAGATCAAAGTTGAATGGCACTTAACTTTTGTCCTGAACTAAAATACCCTATCCTATCCTTCGGGAACGCGAACGGGAACGCCTATGGCGAACGGCAGCGCTCTTTGGGAACGCGCTAAGAGCTAAAGTCAGTTTTAACTGACCCAAAATACTGCCGGAGCAAAAGCTCGCAACCTGTTAAAACAGGTTGCGAGCTTTAAGGTGAGAGATTTATCGCAAGGCTCTTATATAGCAACCGCCAAGATAGTTAGGACGTAGAGTAGAGATCACCTGTTGTCCTGAAGTTATTCAAGCTGCTCATGGCAAACCCCTATAGTTATGACCTGCGTCAGAAGGTGATCCAAGCGATCGAG
>NZ_JACJOQ010000151.1:0-6088 GCF_014695635.1 Coleofasciculus sp. FACHB-712
AAAATCCAACATCCAACATCTGAAATTGATATGAGCAGTACGATAACGCCTCCTAAACCTGATATCCGGTTGCAGCCAGAGGCAGCGGGTAAATCTAATGCCGGTGCTGCATCCAGCCTCGTCAGTGACTTTATTCAAGAAACTCTGGCTTTAACGAAGCGCTTATTCATTCAATTGCAACGGCGTCCTTCGACTCTCGTGGCGGGAATTATCCAGCCTTTAATGTGGTTGGTTCTATTCGGGGCGCTGTTTCAAAATGCTCCTCAAGGCATTTTTGGCAATGATTTGAGCTACGGGCAATTTCTCGGTGCCGGGGTGATTGTTTTTACCGCCTTTGCCGGGGCACTGAATGCTGGATTGCCGGTGATGTTTGACCGGGAATTTGGCTTTCTCAACCGCTTATTAGTCGCTCCTCTGGCATCCCGATTTTCGATTGTTGCTGCCTCATCTATCTATATTGTGACGCTGAGCTTAATCCAAGCGGCAGTAATTGTTGCAGCTAGCGCTTTTCTGGGAGCCGGTTTACCTAATCTTTTAGGCTTGGGCGCGATCGCATTGATTGTTCTGTTGCTGGTTCTGGGTGTCACCGCTTTGAGCTTGGGTTTAGCTTTTGCTTTGCCCGGTCACGTCGAGCTGATTGCTGTAATTTTTGTTACTAACCTGCCTTTACTGTTTGCCAGTACAGCCCTCGCCCCTTTATCCTTCATGCCCAATTGGTTGCAGGTTGTTGCAACTCTCAATCCCCTCAGCTATGCGATTGAG
Organism: Coleofasciculus sp. FACHB-712; assembly: GCF_014695635.1. Lineage (NCBI taxonomy): Bacteria > Bacillati > Cyanobacteriota > Cyanophyceae > Coleofasciculales > Coleofasciculaceae > Coleofasciculus > Coleofasciculus sp. FACHB-712. The sequence continues at coordinate 763 of NZ_JACJOQ010000151.1, forward strand.
CCAATTCGTTATCTGTATCTCCACAGTGATTGGGCACTCAGTAGCGTGGTAATGCAAGCTCCTTGGGGCACTGTAACTTTTGGCACTGCCATATTGGTGCTTCTCGGTTTTGATGCAGTAATATTATTAGCAATTCAACCACTGCTGCGTCGTCGGTTTGCTTAAGAATCGTCTTGAGTAATGAGTACCAAGTCTTGAGTGAGTTTTGAGTTATAAAGTTGAACATAGAGATCAATTTTTTCGTCTTTATTCAAAACTCAAAACTCACAACTTTCGTAGCGTGTTTCGCCCCAAATTGTCATGAATAAAAAAACTAAACTGGTTCTCGGTGTTCTGGCTGGCATGGGATTCGCCTCCTGCTTGCTGCCTCAATTGACTCTGGCTCAATCAACCCTGTCGCAACCAGGAGCGGTCAGTCCCGCAGACACTTTCCAAGAGCAAAATACAGACCCATTTTCTCGGACGAATAACGGCGGTGCGTCTGGTGTCTTTGACTTGATGCATCGAGCCACCTTGGGCAACATTCGCAGTATGGACGAGTTTAATACTGACCAGAAGAATAATCTGAATACTGCCGCCGATCAGTTCCGACGTCAACAACTACAACTTCTTGGTACTCCCAATCAGGCAGCACCTGTAGCACCTGTCACTCCAGTAAACTCAGTAACACCCGCCTCTTCGACGCCATAACTAATCAGTATTCAAATAGTCCTGTGATTGAGAAGCCCGATTTCCTTAAGGAAACCGGGCTTCTCGGATTATTTCTAGAGACTAAAGTCGTCGGCTCAAGAAGCCAGTGCCGCTAAGATATCCTGAGCATGACTACCCGTGTTGACGCTGGAATCAACGTGAACGATCTTGCCAGTGCCATCAATCACGTAAGTTACGCGCTGGGCATAACCGCTACTTCCTTCAACGTCATAAGCTTTGATAATGCTGCCATCGACATCTGCCAGTAGGGGAAAAGGCAAATTGAACTTCTCGGTGAATTTCTGGTGAGACGCTTCATCATCCTTGCTAACGCCCAAGACTACAATATCTTTGCCTTGATAGTCTGCATAGGCATCTCGAAAGCTACAAGCTTGTTTGGTACAGCCGGGTGTATCATCTTTGGGATAAAAATACAAAATCACAGTTTTTCCTGCCAAATTAGACAACGAGACAGTGTTCCCATTGGTATCTTTGGCGGTGAAAGTGGGTGCCGTTGTACCGACTGCTAGAGCCATAAATTCTATTTCCTGCTCAGTTATGATTGTTTGGTGAAAATCAAATTTTACAATATTTTAAAATTCCGCTTGGGCTAAGCTAAGGTGGATGACGGCAGTCAGTCTCCTAACGAGACGCGCCGGAGAGCGTCTACAGCTAAAACCATAAAGCTTGTGGGTGCGATCGCTAAAAGTCGGTTAATAAATAATCGATATTGACTAGATGGCAATTTTTAATCCTCTGCTGTTTCCTGAAATTAGATGAAGAGATGAATTCTGTTGAGGCAAAAAACTCCCAGTCGATTCAATATTCCCCTGGCAGTGTATCCCGTGCCGAACGGGCGATGCGCTGTTCGCCCTTCCTCCTGCCTTTGTTTGCAGCGATGCGCTCAACCAGCGTTCCCCTGCAAGCGATCGCGGGTGCTTCAGGCGTCCAACACCAGTACACCCGCCATCCTGTGCGGGAACTAGGCGCAGAAAGTTCTCTGTTGTGGCTGATTCAAGTAGGCATTCTGCGGCGAGAGGTGGATGGTCAAGGAATCACCGATAGTTTTCGCCTCACGCCTTTGGGACGCCAATTGGTTGAAAAATGGGAACTTCAGGGTGGTTCGTGGCCTGCCCCCTCTCTTAGCGATCGCTTCTATAATGCCTTAAATCGTTGGTTCCGGTTGTTTTGAGGACTGAGGACTGAGGACTGAGGACTGAGGACTGAGGACTGAGGACTGAGGACTGAGGACTGAGGACTGAGGACTGAGGGCTGAGGACTGAGGACTGAGGACTGAGGACTGAGGACTGAGTAAGAATTTTTCCCTGCCCCTCTGTTTTGTGCCTTTCGCGTGCTTGCCTGCTTGCCTGCTCTTCCCTATAACCCCAAACTATTAAAATGAAAGCGATTATGGTCGTGGGAACCACATCCCACGCAGGAAAATCTCTACTAACCGCAGCACTTTGCCGGATTCTATCTCGGCGCGGCTGGCGAGTATCTCCCTTTAAAGCGCAGAATATGGCGCTGAATGCTTACGTAACGCCCACTGGAGGAGAAATTGGTTATGCCCAGGCAGTCCAAGCTTGGGCTGCGGGAGTCACGCCCTGGGTGGAGATGAACCCAATTTTACTTAAGCCCCAAGGGGACATGACTTCCCAGGTGATTATCAAGGGCAGATCCGTCGGGCAAGTCGGTGCTGCGGAGTACTACGAGCAGTATTTTGATATAGGTTGGCAGGCAATTGAAGAATCGCTGCAACGTCTTTCCGAAGAATTTGACTTACTGGTCTGTGAGGGAGCGGGTAGCCCAGCGGAGATTAACCTTAAGCACCGCGACATGGCGAATATGCGGGTAGCGAAGCATTTAAATGCCTCAACCTTGCTGGTCGTGGATATCGACCGGGGGGGCGCTTTTGCCCATGTAGTGGGTACTCTGGAGTTGCTGGAGAAGGAAGAACGGGCGCTGATTAAGGGGATTGTCATTAATAAATTCCGAGGACAGCGATCGCTCTTAGACTCCGGCATCACCTGGCTAGAAGAACGCACCGGCATTCCCGTTGCAGGTGTCATTCCCTGGATCGATCAAGCTTTGCCCGCCGAAGATTCCCTAGATTTGTTTGAGCGTCGCACGACCAAATCTCACAGCGATCTCACCATTGCCATCATCCGCCTTCCCCGGATTTCTAACTTCACCGATTTTGACCCCCTAGAAGCAGAATCCAGCGTTACGGTGAAATACATTAGCCCCAGAGAGCCCTTGGGACATCCGGATGCCGTGATTATTCCAGGTTCCAAAACCACTATCGCTGACTTGATGCTGCTGCAAAAAACCGGCATGGCGCAGGCAATTCAAAATTACGCGGCAGCAGGCGGGACTATTCTGGGAATCTGCGGCGGTTTCCAGATGCTAGGCAAATTTTTAGCCGATCCTGAAGGAATTGAAGGCGAAACCGGACGTTACAAAGGTCTGGAATTGTTACCCGTAAAAACCGTAATTACCGCCCAAAAAATTGCCCGCCAACGACTCGTAACTTCTAACTATCCTCAAACTGGTTTACCCGTCGCCGGTTATGAAATCCATCAAGGGCGCACGCGGCTGTTGGATTCAGAGGAAGGAATGGGGGCATCCGGACACGCACCCAAGCAATACTCCTACAAAACCCTATTTGACGATCCCAGTTTAGGGATTGTCGATGCGACTCAATCCGTTGTGGGCACTTATCTCCACGGTCTTTTTGATAATGGCCCTTGGCGAAGAGCCTGGTTAAATCACCTAAGGCAGCAACGGGGACTTCCATCCCTCCCCACAGGCGTCGCCAACTACCGCGAACACCGAGAAACCATTCTGGATTCGCTGGCAGATACGGTGGAAGCTCACCTAGATTTAAACCCTATTTTGTCTTAAGGCATGGGTAATGGGTCATTGCTTTTCACCCATTACCCATTAGCAAATACCCATTACCCATTACCAACTACTGATGAGCGTAAGTGTACTTTTTTTACCTGACGAGATTGCGGTTGACGCTGAGGTAGGAGAAGCGTTATTACAGGTAGCAGAACGGGCTGGGGTGTTCATTCCCACCGGGTGCCTGATGGGTTCGTGTCACGCCTGCGAAGTGGAGGTAGCGGACGGACATACCATCTGTGCTTGTATCACAGCAGTACCGGCAGGGTGCGAACAATTAACAATCAATCTCTACGTTGACCCCGCCTGGTAGCAAACTACACACAGGGTTGGGCCGTTAATGGAATATTTGCTTTACGGATTAGCAGTCTATGGGTTGCTAGTAGCGTGCCGCTACTTGATTTTTTTTCAGCGACTTTTAGGCTTGACTCTACAGTACATCGATTACGAAATTCGGAGCGGCGAGGAAATCCCTGCTTATATCAAAGATTTATTTGAGATTCCGTTGCCAGAACTTGAAAAGCTAGGGTTTCAGTTCCATTCCTATTTCAGCTTTAATGACATTTACCTGGATGTCTCGAAAAGCTGGGGGATGGTGCTATACAACGAGGCATTTAAAACATTCGCTAATGTAAACATTCGTAGCCTACCGGAATCGGTGAGGCTGTTTACGATCGAGTTTCTTACGTTTTTTGAGGATGGTCTCCTATTACACACGATGAATGGACAAGCTTTCGGGGTGATTGGAGAAATACCCAATACCATTCTCCAAGATCCTTACGCGGTGGAAACCCAAGAGCAGTGGCAAGCCCATCAAGACAAACTTGAGCATTTGGCACTTACAAAAACGCCCGTCGCGATGTCATCAAAAGCGTTTATTGAGACATTGCGATCGCATCATGTCACCTACATAGACAGCTTGGTGAAATCAGGGCAGCTATCACCGATTAAAGGAACGCCACTGCTAGAACTTAATCTTAGTGCTGCGATGAAAACAGCGATTAAGCTGGGGCGGGATAGCGGCAAGTATACAACTCTGGTCAAAAAGTGGACGCAAAAGGCAAAAACAGAACCCTATCGGTATGTGGAGATTCCTTCGGCGGTAGAAGTTGAGGGATTCCGCCGGATGGAACGAATCGAACGGGGACGCGCCAGAAAGGGGATAAAGTCTTGGTTGTTGCTTGGCAGTTTGGTTGTGTTTGCTATCTCCTTCACGCCGTTTTTCGACTTGCAGACACTGCTGATTCTCATCGGCGTCCTGTTTTTGCACGAACTAGGACACTTTTTGACGATGAGAGGGTGCGGCTATAAAGATACGTCGATTTTCTTCCTACCCTTATTTGGTGCTGCGGCTTCCGGACGCAAAGACAATGCTACGATTTGGGAAAAATTTCTAGTTTTGCTGGCGGGGCCGGTTCCGGGAATAATCTTAGGAGTTGCGATCGCGTTGGCAATTCCTGATTCTCTCCAGCGTTCCTTAGGGTTGCAAGAGGTAATCAGCTTTCTGGTGATTATTAACTACTTCAATCTACTTCCTATCTTGCCCTTAGATGGAGGACGCATCCTAGATTTATTAATATTTTCCCGCCATCCCTACACCGATGTTCTGTTCAAACTTTTCGCAGTTGGGTTGCTAGTTTTTATCGGCATGAGTCCGGGGACTGGTATTTTTCTTTTCCTCGGATTTTTGATTGCGTTTAGCATCCCTGCTAGCTTTCGCAGTGCCAAGATT
>NZ_JACJOQ010000152.1:0-8523 GCF_014695635.1 Coleofasciculus sp. FACHB-712
ACGTTACGAGCCAGGGTTGGATTAATACCTTCAGTAGCATTCACCAGACCGCTTTCTAGCTGGCTCGCGCTAGCAGCAACATTTCCAGTCCCTGTCAAAACGTTCCCTAAGCTATTATTGGCAGTCTGGGAGTTGACTGAGGCTGCTGCCTGATTGACAGCAGACGCGATCGCTGCTGTTCTGAAGGCGAGTCTTCCCCGCCCGCCTCTGTCGGGTATGAAGGCTCCGTTGACAACGTCGCTAGTCGTCATAATCGGCCCAGTGACATCTGAATTGCCTGAAGTCTGGGCAAATGCTGTTTCCGAAAACAGTAGAGAAGAACCCAAAGCTAAACCCAGACCGAGATTTAAAGAAAGACGTTTGATGTTCATGGCTTTTATTTTACGAGCAAAAAACTTAGAAAGTGATGCCGTAACCGACGCCTAGGATGAAACGCGCACCATCACCGGCATTTCCAGTTACATCAGCAAGCGCTGGAGTGATGATCAGCGGTATATTCTCGAATGGAGCGATCGAAGCACCCACATTCAAATCTTGACCGCTCCATTCGGCAATGACCGATATCGGTTGAGCGACCCGTACGCCAATACTGCCAAACGGATTGACCGAGTCTCTGCCAGCCTCAATATCAGGTACTGAACGAAAGCGACCTCCACCCAGACCCACAGAGGCAGTAACTGAGGGGGAGAAGCCTGCGGTTGTCCGAGATCCTAGCGGGAAAACTTTACTGACGACACCGTAAACGGTGCTGTACCCCGGATCGGGTTCTCCAAATGTCTCGATATTTTCTACCCCAACCGCGACGGCTATGTCATTAGCAAACTGACGGTGAATCTTGAAGCTGATGCCACCATCTTCAAAGCTATCATCGCCGAAGAGGTCATAGATTGAGATAACTCCTTCTACACCCACGGCTTTGCGAGCATCGCCCAGACCAATACCCGCAGCGATTACCCCATCTGCCTTATTGGTGTTGCGGGTTCTTTCTTGGAAGCCAGCTCCGATAAATGCCTGCCCTCGGTCAGCCCCGAAAGCCGTGGGTGTTGTAATACTGGAATTTCCCCCAATTAACCGCCGCAGCTGTTCTACTATCGGTGGTGCGGGAAGTCGATACTGTTGGCGCAAGGCTGCAACTTGTTCTGCTGTCAGGGGAGGCGGTGTTGTCGCAACGGGTTCGTAGCCAACAACGTAACGAGCGGCAACATCCGTTGGGGGAATCTGCGGCGCTTGCCCTGCATTCACTAAAGCCTGGTAAATAAATGCCGCCACGTCAGCACGGGTAGCTAACTGATTGGGATTTAACAGCGCCACATCTGGATAGTTGACAACCAGTTGATTTTGTGCGGCAGCGGCAACACTGGTGCGGGCATAGGCAGGAATACTGCTAGCATCCTGAAATAAACCATTTAAAATTGAGGCGGTATCTGCGGTTGGATTCAGGTTAAGTCCACTGACCAAAGATACCAAGACTTGGACGCGGGGGATGTTTTGATTCGGCTGGAAAACCTGGTTGGGGTATCCTTCTAAAAACCCTGTCCGATAAGCTTCCTGAATGGCTGTGTAACCCCAGTAATTGGCAGGCACATCCACAAAATCGATCGCTTGGCGAGTGGCAGGTCTTTGAAAAGCCTTTCGGATCATGGCGGCAAACTGAGCGCGTGTCACCGGCTCGTCAGGGCGGAAAGAGCCATCTGGAAAACCTACGATCACTTCTCGCTGTGCGAGTGCTTCAATAAAAGTCTGCGCCCAGCTACCTTGTACATCCGGGAAGGTGCTGGCTTGAGCCAATTGAGACGGCGTCCTGACGGCTCCGGGTTGCTGTACACTGCTTCCAGGAGCGGCTGGATTGCGAATCGCTGGCAGCGAAGAGCTAGTACGGGTGGTTGAAGGAGCAGGCGGGTTGTTGGAACGCAGCGCCTCAGCCCCCAGCATCGTTTTTAAGAGTGCGTCACCCATTGAACCGCTACCCTTGGCTGGTGCTGAAGCGTTCCTGTTAGCAGAACTTGCCTCGGTGGTAGCCAGACTGGCAGCTGCATAGAGGATCGTACTGCCCAAAAACATGGAACTTAGGAGGATGCGTAGTCGGTACCACAATTTCTTTTTGCTTGCACTGACACGGCTCCCACCTGTTGCTGGCGTCATAACCTTTCCTCCTCATACCCAAATATTCCTTGCCACCTCAAAGGTACACGAGTTTGGGAAAATTACGTTGGTGATTAAACTTTATACTGCAACTTTTTACGGATTGTATCCGTCAATGGCGTGACTTGTGTAACGAGGTTTAACAGATTTGGAATGGAGAGTGCTAAGTTGAGCGCCAATAGGCATCGTGAAACAAGCTGTAATTTTTGGACGAAGGGTACTGGTTTTCCGAAACTGGCTGCCCGAACCGTAGCGGGCTTCGCCCTCCTATCCGTGGCAGCGATGACGGTTTCACCAGCGATCGCGCAACTCCCCGGATTGCGCCCTTCTGCTGCCCCAGCGGGAACATCTACCAGACGTGGATCGGAGGCCCCATATACTCTAGGCGCAGGCGATCGCGTCCGGCTGGATATTTTTGAGGTTCCTGAATACAGCGGAGAGTACCAGGTGTTAATCGATGGTACGCTCAACCTGCCAATCATTGGCAGCGTACCCGTTCGGGGATTGAGCCTCGAAAGAGCAACCGATGAAATTTCTAGCAGATACGGTCGCTACATCCGACGCCCCTTGCTGACCATTACTCTGCTGGCACCCCGTCCAGTCAAAATCGCAGTGGCTGGGGAAGTCAATCGTCCGGGTTCCTATACCGTTAACCTAACCGAAGGCAATCAATTTCCCACCGTCACGCAAGCACTGCAATTGGCTGGGGGCATTACTCAAGCCGCCAATATCCGCCAAGTAGAACTGCGCCGTATTTCACCCGGTTCTTCGGGAGTCATCGCTGTCAATCTCTGGGAATTACTCAACAACGGTGATTTGAGTCAAGACCTCACCTTGCGAGATGGAGACTCGCTGTTTATCCCCACCAGCCCCCAAATCAACGCCGATGAATCCCGTACCTTAGCGGATGCCAGCTTTGCGCCCCAGAACACCGGGCCGATCAAGATTGTCGTAGTCGGAGAAGTATCCCGTCCAGGGCCTTATATCGTGTCACCAACGACCATTGCCACTGCGAATACTCCCCCTGAGGCGAATGCGACTGCGGCTTCTAGCAGCACTCCTGCCACCGTAACCCAAGCCATTCAAGTCGCAGGGGGAATTACCTCCTTAGCAGATATTCGCCAGGTTCAAGTCCGCCGTTCCGCCCGTTCGGGACCCGAAAAAGTCCTCAATATCAACCTCTGGCAACTTTTACAGTCCGGGGATGTCACCCAAGATGTCATCTTGCAAGAGGGAGATACCGTGGTGGTGCCTACTGCTAGCAATATCGATCCCTCTGAGGTACCCCAAGTCGCATCGGCTAGCTTCTCTCCCAATACCATTCGGGTCAATGTGGTCGGGGAAGTCGCCAAAGCAGGGACGATTGAACTGCCACCCAATACGACCTTGAATCAAGCGGTGCTGGCAGCTGGAGGATTTAACAATCGTGCCCGGAGGAGTTCGGTAGAGCTGATTCGTCTCAACGCCAATGGCACCATTTCTAAGCGGAACGTCCCGGTCAATTTTGCTCAGGGCATCAACGATCAAAACAATCCGATTCTACGCAATAACGACGTGGTGGTGGTGAACCGCTCTAACCTCGCTAATTTCTCAGACACGCTGGGGACGGTGTTGAGTCCGCTGGGAGGGGTTTTCAGCTTATTCAACTTCTTTAGAATCTTTGAGTAAAAACGTGGCTGGCTAGGTCTGGAGAGCCGCAATCAAGAGCTGAGTAAAAAATTCGATCGTTTGGATGTAGCATCCTGCACTTTCATGGTACAAAATGAGGCTAGAACCAGGAATCTCCCTGGCGATCGCGTCAACCAAGCCAACAAGGTGCAGGGGTTTAGATGGAAGCGGGCCAATTTTCTCAACCGTCATCGCCGAAAGGGAATGGCAAGCAACTTCAGCCATTGCCGCTAACCGACGAAACTCAGTTTCTAGAAAACAGCCAGGACGACTTGAATGTTCGTCAGCTCTTGAATGTGGTGCGTCGCCGTGCTTTGGTGATTGCGGGGGTGGCGATCGTTGTCACGACTGGAATCGGCTTATGGACATTCAGCCAGACACCCAAGTATGAAGGAAAGTTCCAACTCCTGGTGGAACCCGTCACGGCTGAAAATAAGCTGACTAAACTTACTCAATTACAGGCAATCGAGCCAGCTCTCAACGACTCTAGTCTGGATTACGAAACCCAAATTAAAGTTTTACTTAGTTCCGAACGGATGGCGGCATTCATCGCTCAGATCCAAAACCGCTATCCCGATATCAACTATGAATCACTCATTCTTGAAAACAACCTAACAATTACCCAAATAGATAAAACAAAAATTTTAGAAGTACGTTACCGCGATACCGATCCCGATAAAATCAAGTATGTATTATTTGAGTTGGCTAAAGTTTATCTGAGGTACTCTCTTCAGGAGCGGCAAACTAACCTCAACCAGGGAATTAAGTTTGTAGACGGTCAATTGCCGGGACTTCAGCAACGGGTGGATAAACTCCAGGGACAACTGCAAACATTTCGGCAGCGATACAACATCCTCGATCCGGAAGAACAAGCCAAACAACTTGCCGTGCTGGTGTCTAATGTTGAGGAACAAAAACTCGATAATCAACTAAAACATAATGAAGTCCGTTCGCTGTATGCAACGTTACAAAAGCAGTTAGGATTACCCCCTAATCAAGCGATCGCTGCCGCATCTCTTTCGGAAGCACCGCGTTACCAACAGTTACTCAACAAACTTAAGGAAGTCGAAACAAAGCTTGCCACCGAGTCAGCCCGATTTCTGGCAGAAAGTCCAACCATTCAGTCACTCAAAGAGCAGCAGCAAAATTTGCTGCCCCTCTTGCAACAAGAAGCGGCGGCAGTACTGGGAAATAATCTATCTGGTCTCAGCGAACGGCAATATTTGTCTTCCCCCAGCACGGTACGTCTAGAGCTGATTCAGCAATTTGTGGATGCGGCAAACCAAGTCCAGGTTCTGGAAGTTCGCGGCAACGCGATCGCGCAAGCCGAAAAGCGCTTAAATCAACAAGTTAGACTACTGCCCCTGATTGCCCGTCAGTACACAGATTTACAGCGGGAACTCAACGTCGCAACCGAGAGTTTAAACCGCTTTCTAGCCGTTCGGGAAACCCTGCAAATTGAAGCAGCACAGAAGGCTCTTCCCTGGCAGCTGATTGCCAAACCCCAAAAGCCAGAAGATCCTATCTTTCCCAAGCCAAAGCAAAATTTGATATTAGGAGCGATCGCTGGGGTAATGTTAGGGCTGGCATCTGCCTTATTAGCAGAGCGACTCGACAATGTCTTCCACTCCCCCGAAGAACTCAAAGACAGCACCCGACTGCCCATTCTTGGCTTGATTCCCCACCACAAAGAACTCAAACTATTCAAACCCATCGCAGAACTCGCCAATTTTGCCCAGCCAAATGGCAACGGAGCCTCAGCCAAAAACCAAATCGGAGATAGCCCATCCAAAGAGCGTGCCACCACTCGCAAAGCTAGCTGGTACAATGCTTCTCCCTTCTTAGAATCCTTCCGTTCTCTCCATACCAATATTCGTTTTCTCGGTTCTGATACCCCCATCCACTCGCTAGTGGTTAGCTCAGCGTCCCCAGGTGATGGTAAATCCACTGTATCCGTACACCTAGCACAGGCGGCTGCGGCAATGGGACAGCGAGTTTTGCTCGTAGATGCAGATTTGCGGCGTCCTCAGGTTCATAATGTCCTCGGTTTAGAAAACCACCAGGGACTGAGCAACGTCATTGCCACAGGTCTAACTCCCAGAGAAGCCATCCAGCGCTTGCCCTCCTGGGACAATCTCTACGTGCTAACCGCTGGACAAATCCCACCAGACCCAACCAGACTGCTTTCCTCCAAGCGAATGCAGTATTTGATGGAGCAGTTGAACGCTGTTTTTGATCTAGTGATTTATGACACGCCACCGATACTAGGTCTGGCAGATGGCAGACTCCTGGCTGTCCATACCAATGGCGTGATCATGGTAGCGAGACTGGGCAAAACCGATCGCTCCATCCTGCTACAAGCGATAGATGCATTAAAAATCTCTAGCGCCCCCGTCTTGGGTATGGTCGCCAACGGTGTGAAAAGAAGCTCCGGTGGGTCGTACTATTACTACGATCGCTACTACACTTCTAATCAAGAATCAGAAGTAGAGAATGCCAAGAAACTCTTGCAAAAGAAACTTGGATTGCGCTAGCTCTTGGCGATTAATTGTTAGGAATTAGTCATTAGTTTTTAGTCATTTTTTAAATCATGGATAGAACTAATGACTGATGGCTAACTGCTAAGCCCCATAAAAAGAGCGATACCACTCAACAAAACGCGGAATTCCAACCTCAATGGGTGTACTAGGCTTGAAGCCAACATCTCTTTGTAAATCAGTAATATCGGCATAAGTTTCAGGAACATCTCCCGGTTGCATTGGCAGCATATTTTTCACTGCCTTCGTACCGAGGCAATCTTCCAAAACCTCGATAAAACGCCCTAATTCAACCGGCGTATTATTGCCAATATTGTAAATTTTATAAGGTGCGGCACTCACTCCCGGATCGGAGTCAGCTCCTGCTAAATCAGGATTTGGGTGTGGAATTTTATCAGCTACTCGTAAAACTCCTTCTGCAATGTCATCAATGTATGTAAAATCGCGCCGCATTTTACCATAATTAAAAACATCAATCGGACGCCCTCCTAAAATGGCTTTGGTAAACAAAAACATTGCCATATCTGGACGACCCCACGGCCCATATACTGTAAAAAAGCGCAAGCCAGTCGTTGGTAAACCATACAAATGACTGTAGGTATGCGCCATCAGTTCATTTGCCTTTTTACTAGCTGCATACAAGCTGACCGGATGATCTACATTGTCATGCACCGAAAAAGGCATTTTCTTATTTGCCCCATAAACTGAACTAGAAGAAGCAAACACCAAGTGTTTAACTTGCGAATGCCGACACCCCTCTAAGATATTCGTAAATCCCACCAAATTGCTATCAACATAAGCATGGGGATTTTGCAGCGAGTAACGTACACCGGCCTGGGCAGCCATATGTAGTACTTGTTCAATCAGGGAATTCGCGAATAACTCAGCAATTCCTTGACGGTCAGCCAAGTCAAGTTTGTAGAATTGGAAATTATTTTTGTCCTTCAGTTGCTCCAGACGAGCTTGTTTTAAATTGACATCATAATAATCATTGAGATTATCGATGCCAATGACCTCTTCTCCTCTATCTAGCAGCAGTTTACACAAGTAAAAACCAACAAAACCAGCGGCACCAGTAACTAGAATTTTCCCCATATTTTTGTTTCTACTAGCTGTTAGCAGGTTGGTAATTGATGTAGCGTCATTGACAAATAATGGCGATGAGCGCGACAAATCCAAAGGCGTTCAAGTCCAAAGTCTAGCCCAATTACTCAGCCGAATGCCATAGTTCCGCACATGAACCCCTGGTGACACTAAGGGTTCATGTGCCCTTACAACCCCATGAAACTGATGCAAGCTACCTGGTGCGTGTCCTGTGTACGCTCCAGGCAGCTAACTGGGAGCATTTTGTTGATGAGAGCGAAAAGCGCTACGCGAGGAGCGCAGGTACGTGTATACGCTCCTCGCGTAGCGTATGCTGCTTTATGCGGCTACTCCCTTACCTGCATCTGCCGCCTAGGAGACGCTCCTGCTTCCTTGAAACAAGGAACTATCCCAGCCGTGTCTAGTCTGATGAAGAGCTTTAAGTTTAATTCTGCTTAGCGTCGGATTACGGGGTTTGTCTATTCCGTTTCATTTTGCCCATTCAACTTAAGTCTGTCACCTTACGTATGGTAATCACTCACCTGCACAAATTTTTAACAACCTCGACTGCTAAAACTTCTAAATCTCAGATGATATTTTGGTTCACTTTAAGCTTAACTTTCGCCCTCATTTATAGTTTTTTAGGACTCAAGCAGGCTTTCAGTAGCTCATATGTGGTGCAAGATGATGCACGGGTGTATGTGTTTTGGATGCAGCGATTTGTAGACTCAGGCTTGTTTCCGAATGATTTTATTGCTGACTATTTTCAAGCTATAACCCCCTCTGGATATGCTGCTTTCTATCGATTGATAGCATTTTTGGGGATTGAGCCACTTGGCTTGAGTAAATTACTACCAGTCTTTTTGACACTGCTGACAACCGCCTACTGTTTTGCAGTCTGCATGGAAATATTTCCGGTACCAACAGCAGGATTTATTAGCACGCTACTGCTCAATCAAAATCTTTCCATGAGGGATGATTTAGTTTCTAGCACTCCCCGATCTTTTATTTATTTATTTTTTCTAGCATTTTTGTACTATCTGCTGCGGCGCTCTTTATTTTTATGTCTAGGCGCGATCGCTTTGGCTGGATT
>NZ_JACJOQ010000153.1:0-2256 GCF_014695635.1 Coleofasciculus sp. FACHB-712
ATGGACGTGCCTGCTGGTTCAATTCTGCCCTTGGGAATGCGTACCAGCATTGAGAAGGGTAAGGTTCGAGTCGGCATCACCTGCGCCTTGTGTCATGCAGCAATCGATAGCAGAAGTGGGCGCGTTATCGAAGGTGCGCCGAACAACGATGTCGATCCCGGCTTAGTCTTGGCAATGGCTACCAACTCCGCCGCCATGTTTCGCCAGACGGGTGTGAATCCCACTAAACTTCCCTTAGGCGATCGCACTTACATCAACGCTGATGGGGAAATCGCCCGTCTCCCAGATGCCAAAGCCGTAGAAGATGCCGTCGATGCCGATTTGCTCAGTTGGCCTCCGGGGAACTTTGATTCTACCGGCAACATGGTCAACAATCCCTCCCAAAATCCTTCCTCCTATACCCACAAAGCTTGGCCCTACGGCTGGAGTGGAAACGCTGCCATTGGCTGGTTTCACGGACTGACTACCCTCAACAGCAACGTTCACGGCACCAATTCCGACGCCACAACCGGGGCTGATTCCAGCCAAGCGTTACTAAATATTGACAAAGAGACCTATTTGGGAATTCTTTTTCAAAATTCAGCCACTCAAGCTTTCCGGTTGCCAGAAGGTGCAAAACCATCAGAATTCTTTGAAAAAATCGATCCCACACCAGGGGAACCGGGAATGAACCAGGTAATTAAGATGCCTGGATACCCGAAAGGTTCGCCTTTTATTTTGGATGGGTTGATGGCAAACTCGCCCGGATTCCCGGTCGGCGAACAACTTAACGGAATGTCAGCTTTTCAGAATAGCTTGGCACCGCCACCCGTTCAAACTGCTAGCACAGACACCCTGAAGCGGGGTGCAGCAATCTTCTCAAAAGCTGGTTGCGTTGAGTGTCATAGCGGACGCTACTTCACCAACCATGAAGTAATCGCAGCCGATGAGATTGGAACTCAGCCCTCACGGGGTCCGGCGCAGGCACCCTTTGCCCGCATCTTGATAGCACCCCAAACCTATCCCAGTAACGTCCCAGTGCCCTTGCCGCCCGATCCGCCGGTGCTATCAGTACCGACCGATATTACGCCACAGCGATCGCTAGAATTAGCCTTTGCCATCAGCAACCCAGCCGGTGGTTACAAGGTACCTAGCTTAATTGGACTTGCCGTAACCGCACCTTATCTCCATGATGGCGGTGTGGCAGCTAGTTCCGAAGCACTGAAGCGAGATAAAGACGGCTTTAAAGTCGCCGATCCCAATCAACTAGGCATGGCAGGTACGTTGCTTAACAATATCCAGCCCGATCCCAGCGCAAGTTTGCGAGTGCTGCTGGATCGCAACCTGCGCGAAACAACGGTAGCCGTTAACCGGGCGAATTCTGACTTACAACAGTCGAATGTAGACGGCAGCGGACACGCTTATTGGGTAGACACGGAGGCGGGTTTCACTCCCCAAGATCAGACCGATATCATTCAATTCCTCCTCTCGTTGGATGATGACCCAGAAGTGCTGCCAGCGGTAGCCTCAAATTAGCGATCGCGTTTTTTCTTCGCCCCGATGCAGGGGGTTGAAGGGATCGAAACAGGAATCAAAGCAGAGAAAATCCCGCTTTTAAAAAGGGGGATAAATACAACCAAAATCCAAAGGTAATACAACCATGACAGTGCAAGGCGTAATTTTAGATATCGATGGTACCCTGGTTCTGAGCAATGATGCCCATGCCCAAGCTTGGGTTGAGGGATTTGCAACGTATGGTTATGACGTACCCTTTGAGAAAGTTCGACCGCTGATTGGGATGGGTGGCGATCACGTCATCCCAGCAATGGTGCCGGAATTAAATGACGAAGACGGAGATGGGAAAGCCGTTTCTCAGAAGCGTCGAGAACTAATGGTCAACCGCTTTGCACCAACACTGTCTCCTACAGACGGCGCAAGAGACCTGATCTTGAAAATGCAGGAGGCTGGATTAAAGCTGATTATCGCTACCTCTGCATCAAGTCAAGAACTCTCCCCGTTGCTGAAAGCCGCACAAGTTGACGATCTACTGGATGAAGCGACAACTTCTAGCGATGCCGATGCCTCTAAACCAGCACCAGACATCGTGGAAGCAGCATTGAAGAAGATGCAAATGGAACCCAATCAAGTAGTGATGATTGCCGATACTCCCTACGATATTGAATCTGCAAATAAAGCTGGTGTGGGTGTAATTGCGGTGCGTTCTGGTGGCTTTGACGATAATCAACTCAAGGGTGCGATCGCTATCTACGATCACCC
>NZ_JACJOQ010000154.1:0-19118 GCF_014695635.1 Coleofasciculus sp. FACHB-712
CGCCCGTCTGAAGGCGCTCGGATTGAGGACTTTCAACTGTTGGTAGAGCATGAGCAGATTCAGTAACGCTTACCTACTTTTGGCTCATTTTCTTGATTCATGCAAGAGGTCTATTTATTGGCTTGTCGAAGGCGATCGCACGCGAACACAATGCCATGAAGGAAGCCGATGCGTTGGTGATGGATCTCAGCGATGTGCCCATGCTGGGGGTAACGGCGTCGCTAGCAATCGAAAATGCGATTCGCGACGCCCACGATAAGGGGTTACAGGTCTATATCGTCGGTGCCAGTGAGAAAATTCAGAATCGCTTGCAAAAGTTAGGACTGTTCGATCTGGTGACTCCAGAGCATATCTTAAGCGATCGCACTGAAGCCCTGCGTCAAGCGGTTAATCTGGTTTACCGCAAAGAGATAGTTGCCTAATTCACCTGTTTGGAGGTTTGATGAATCGAGGCGATCTAATGCGTCAGAAAACTAGCTGGCAATCAATTGCCTCTCATTCAAATAAGGTTTGATTCATTTTTACCACCAAAACCTAACCCATGTTTTTGAACCATACAATGACAGCTTTAAGTTCTGGGATGGCATCTCTGATTGCTCCCATGCCCTTGTTAGCAACGGTAGAGGCAGAAAATTCACCGATTGTTCTGGCTGGAGTTCTGCTGAGTTTAGTCGTGATTTATATCGCCAGTAAACTCGGCGCGGAACTCGCTAAACAATTTGATTTTCCACCCGTTCTGGGTGAACTGGTGGCAGGGGTGATTGTCGGGGTATCTGCTTTACACCTGATCGTCTTTCCCGAAAGTGGACTGTCAGCCTCAGATTCAGCGGTGATGACCGTGCTGCAATGGATTAATCATCTGTCTCCCGCAGCCCTCACGAGCGTATATGAGTCCCAGAGTGAAGTCATTTCAGTGCTGGCTGAATTGGGCGTGATTATTCTGCTATTTGAAATTGGTCTGGAATCGGATCTCAAACAACTCAAAGAAGTGGGTTCTCAAGCTGCGATAGTCGCCTGCGTGGGGGTGGCAGTTCCGTTTGCCGCTGGTACCGCTGGCTTGATGATGTTCTTTCACACACCTGCAATTCCAGCAATTTTTGCAGGCGCTGCTTTGACGGCAACCAGCATCGGAATTACGTCCAAAGTGTTGTCTGAGTTAGGACAGCTTAAATCCAAAGAAGGTCAAATCATTGTTGGTGCGGCGGTGATTGATGATGTCCTGGGAATCATTGTCTTGGCTGTTGTCGCCAGTTTAGCCAAAACGGGTGAGATTGATGTTGCTAATGTCATTTACCTGATTGTGAGTGCAACAGCGTTTCTGCTCGGTTCCATTTTGTTGGGTGGCATCTTCAACCAAACCTTCAATGCGATTGTGGAGAAATTCAAAACCCGTGGCAATGTGGTTATGCCAGCATTTATCTTTGCCTTTTTCATGGCATTTCTGGGCAGCGCGATTCATCTAGAAGCGATTTTGGGTGCTTTTGCCGCTGGCTTGGTTCTGGATGAAACTGATGCCCGTAATGAGTTAGATGAACTAGTAAAACCGATCGCCGATCTACTGGTACCCATCTTCTTTGTGACGGTGGGAGCGCGAGCCGATCTAGGCGTGTTGAATCCGACGGTGCCTGAGAATCGTGCCGGAATTTTGATTGCCGCATTTTTGATGGTAGTTGCCATTCTCGGCAAGGTAGTGACGGGTTGGGCGGTGTTTGGTCAGCCCGGAATTAATCGACTCGCGATCGGAGTTGGCATGATTCCACGGGGTGAAGTCGGGCTAGTGTTTGCCGGAATCGGTTCTGCGAGTGGGGTTCTGGATAAGCCGTTAGAGGTATCCATTATTATCATGGTGATTCTGACCACATTTCTGGCTCCACCGTTTCTGCGGATCGCCTTTGGTGAGCCAGTCGAACCCCCAAGCAAGGGCGAACCTGCCAGTGAGCAATCAATTTTGGTGAGTGAATCTCAGCCTACGCCGTGAGGACGCTGGGGGCGATCGCTGGACCATGAACGCCACAGATCGCGATCGCCCCACTACCAACCTCTCGCCTATTTCCTTACCCGTAATGTTACAGTTAATCAGCTAAATCGGGAAACACTTCGCGGACGGCAGGATGAACCAGCCGG
Source organism: Coleofasciculus sp. FACHB-712 (assembly GCF_014695635.1). NCBI lineage: Bacteria > Bacillati > Cyanobacteriota > Cyanophyceae > Coleofasciculales > Coleofasciculaceae > Coleofasciculus > Coleofasciculus sp. FACHB-712. The sequence goes on from NZ_JACJOQ010000154.1 coordinate 2,125, forward strand.
TGATTCTGTACATTGATACCCCTTGCTAAAGCCGGGTCGAGTTCTAGAGCTTTCATCCCCTGGTTCGCCAGCTTCAGGACGTAGGGTAAAGTGCTGTTGTTCAGTCCCTGAGTGGCTGTCCAGGGAACGGCTCCCGGCATATTCGGGACGCCGTAGTGGACGACGCCTTCCTCGATGTAGATAGGATTGGTGTGGGTCGTTGGTCGCACCGTCTCGACACAACCGCCTTGATCGACTGCCACATCGACAATTACCGAACCGGGATGCATTTTTTGTACCAACTTCCGAGGGACTAAGATAGGGGCGCGACGTCCTGGAACTAAAACCGCCCCAACAAGTAAATCGGCTTCCGAAACGACCGCTTCTACTTGCAGGGAGTTACTGTAGAGCAGCTCAACTCTGGAGCCAAAGAGGGTTTCCAGATACGCCAACCGCTCGACATTCACATCCAAAATCTGGACGCGGGCACCCATGCCTACCGCCATTCGAGCTGCTTCGGTGCCAACGACACCGCCGCCTAAAATCACCACGTTACCCGGTCTGACACCGGGAATCCCGCCCAGAAGAATCCCCCGACCTCCTTGATGGCGCTCTAAAAACTGTGCCCCGAACTGTACGGAGAGGCGACCGGCGATAATGCTCATGGGGGTGAGCAGGGGCAATTTTCTATCGGGGAGTTCTACCGTTTCGTAAGCGATCGCGCTGACGCCACAATCAATTAGATGCTCGGTCAACCCCCGATCGGCTGCCAAGTGTAAATAAGTAAACAGCATCTGCCCTTTCTGGAGAAACTGGTACTCAGGCTTGAGCGGTTCTTTCACCTTAACCACCAGTTCTCGGTTCCAAGCGTCCTTCGCTTCTAGGACAATTTTTGCCCCGGCAAGAATATAATCTTCATCAGAGAAGCCAGCACCATTACCAGCCGCGGATTCTACAAAAATCGCGTGACCGTTTTCACTGAGTACCCGGACGCTACTAGGACTTAACCCTACCCGAAATTCACGATCTTTGGTTTCCTTGGGAACGCCAATTTCCATTTATATACCTCAAATTGCTCGGCTATCTATTGAATTGACTATAGGTGCCACACCTGGTGACTTGTTGCATTGGGAGTTACCTCCCTGAAGGAGCGAGTGAGAAATTGGACTGACAACTTCTCAAGTAAAAGAGTTTTCGGTTTGGGTAATTCGCGCATCGATCGGGAGGGGCAGCCGATCGGGAATGAGGTATCGATCGCTCCCCTCTCCCTTTACTCCTGAAGTCTCTTTATTCCTGAAACTCTCTCTCGCCCCTGATCCCCATCATTACTTATTTATTTAGGAGTCCCAAAAATTTTCGGATTACTTCACAAAAATGCTGCAACAATCAAGACGGCTACCTTATCCAAAGGATTTGGAAACACCAATATGACGATGCAAATTAGCGGACGGAATCAACTCAGGGGTAAAGTGACTGCGATTCAACTGGGTGATATCCTCGCCGAGGTGACAATTCAGGTGGGAGATAACTTAATTGATGCGGTGATTACTCGTCGTTCGGCAGAAAATCTGCAAATTTCAGTTGGCGATGAAGTGAGTGCCCTGATCAAGGCGACCGAAGTCATGGTGATCAAAGAGGTTGATTAGCAACTGTGTTTGCTTTGCTCTTGACTCAAGGCTTAGCACCTCTACAATAGAAGACAATCTATAACGAATTGTAAACCTTTTAAGGGGCAAGGATTGCCAAAGCCATGACACAACTTCAACCGACTACCACTCCTAAGCTGGAAGAACCCAAGTTGGGCTTCAATGATTACGCAGAGCGATTGAATGGTCGAGCCGCAATGATCGGCTTTTTGCTAATGGTGCTCATTGAATATGTCACGGGTCAAGGGGTGCTATCCTGGCTGGGCTTGCAATAAAAAAGCGCTCTTCTTTTGTCTAGTCCTTCGGAATCGGCAACCCACACAGGCTTTCCTCGGTCTAGCACAACAAGTACAAGAATTTGTCTCAGGATACAGGATGTAGGGTTCTGCCCTTGCTGAAGGGTGGGATGAAGGATGAAGTTTAAAATCCAAAAATGATTCTGACTTCTGCCGCCTGACTCCTGACTCCTGAATGAGATAACCTGAAATTAGATTAAAGAATAACGGAATAGAGCAAGTCGTGATGAATGCTTTGTGGCCTAGATTTTTAAAGTCAGCCTATCGTAAAGAGCCAATTTCCAGCTTTGTGGTAATCGTCGGTGCTGTAGAAGCAGTGATTGGCGGCGTAGATGAAAGCTGGGGTTTGTTTAGTTTTGGAGTCTTGACGGTAGGGGCAGCGATCGCTCTGCGTTGGTGGCAAACCCAGGGTAAAGAAGTCGAACCAATCCCCCAAACGGCAAAACACTTTCTTCCCCCCCCAACCTCTCGTCCTGTCCTGCCCATGCTAAGTAACTCCAAACACCATCCAAAACCGTAACCCTTTGGGTGGGAGCTTCCGAAAACCATGATTGGCACTTCTGTTTCAATTGAATGGCTTAAAATCGGTGAAGTTGCCGCTCGGAGTGGTCTGCCTGTCAAAACCATTCGCTATTACGAAGATATTGGTCTGTTAGCACCGACGGTGAAGCGGACACCTTCCGGCTATCGTCTTTTTAATCGTGAGATTGTCAATCGACTAGCATTCATTAAGCGATCGCAAGCACTCGGACTCACTCTCAGCGAAATTCAAGAAATTTTAACAGTTCACGATCGGGGGCAGTTACCCTGCGGTGCCTTGAAGCAGCTTCTGCACGCGAAAGTAGAGGCGATCGCAGAACAAATTGAATCGTTAGAAATTCTCAAGAGCGAACTAGAAGGGTTAATCTCTGGTTGGCAAGACCGACCGCCCGCTCACCACATCGATCATACTATCTGCCCCAATATTCAATCAGCACCATGAAACCTCCGGCTCGGAAGGCAAAAGTCAAAAGGCATTTATACAAAGAAAAAATTCTGAGTTTTGCATTTTTACCTTTTAGCTTTTATTGTTTCGCCCTTGCCAGTCAGCCTCTCCCAGCCGCCGCCAAAACAATAATCCAGGAAGCTGAAGCTGTTCCGTCTGCCCCAGCCCAAAACCTGCCTCCTGAAGCTTGGAGAAACGTTCAACTCCTCCGCACCCTCAAGGGTCACAACGCGACAATTGATTCCTTGACCTTCACCCCTGATGGAAAATTTCTCATCAGCGGGGGGAGCGACAATGACGGCAGAATAAAATTTTGGTGGGTGAGAAGTTGGAAAGAAGTGGGTAGCCTCAGGGCGCATAGTCAGGCAGTGATGACCCTTGCGATGAGTCCTAATTCAGAAATTCTGGCGAGTTGCAGCAATGACTCCTCGCTGAATTTATGGAATTGGAAGACTGGAAAATATACCCGGACTTTTCTGGATCATACGAGTAATATTCTGTCAGCGGCGATTACCTCGGATAGTGAAATGCTGGTGACGGGTGCTTTGGATGGGATTCGAGTCTGGAATTTGAGAACGCAGCGCCCGATTTACAACCTGGTGCGTTTCGATAACCAAACTTATGCAGTTGCCCCAAATCCAAATGGGGAGATTCTAGCAAGCGGCGGCAAAGATACTGCGATTAAGGTCTGGGATCTCCAGAATGGAAGATTTCTTGACTCATTGTCGGGACATAGCGGTGCAATCAGTACTTTAGCGTTCACGCCGGATGGAAGTACGCTGATCAGTGGCAGCTACGATCGCACCATCAAAGTCTGGGATTTTAATAGCGGACGATTGCTTTACACCCTTTCAGGGCATACAGGTTGGATTCGGGCGATCGCGATCGCTCCTTCTGGACAAGTTATGGCTACCGCGAGTCAGGATGGCGTCCGCTTGTGGAACTTGAGAACGGGCGAACTGATTGCTTTGCTGGTCGGACATTCCGATTGGGTGAAATCGGTTGCCTTTAGTCCTGACGGGCGAACTCTGGCGAGTGGGGGGTTTGACAGAACCATTAAAATTTGGCAAGTCGGCTCTGTTCCCTAAACATTCATTAAGTGTGCGATCGCGGCAACTTTTAGTTCGGTTTATGGGAAAACTAAGTTCAGTTCCATCTGAGACGAAGGAAGTAAACCAAAGTGTTGACTCACAATCGCGACAAAGGAAAGAGCCTAAAAGGATACGAGTGGGCAGAGGCGGGTTTCTTCAATCTCTCGCTGGATCTGCTTTGTATCGCCGGACTTGATGGCTACTTCAAGCACCTGAACCCTGCTTGGGAAAAAACTCTGGGTTTTACGAAGGAAGAACTCTTAAGCCAATCGTTTATGGAGTTGGTTCACCCGGAAGATTGGGAAGCAACCATCACCGAAGCGCAGAAGCTTGCTACAGGCGCGGAAACAATCTCTTTTGAGAACCGCTACCGATGCAAAGACGGCTCCTATAAATGGCTATTATGGACTTCTGCGGTCTCCACTGAAGAAGGTTTGCTGTATGCAGTGGCTCGTGACATTAGCGATCGCAAAGCGGCTGAAGAAAAACTCCTCAATTTAAGAGCTGTCTTGGAGAATGCCGTCGAAGGAATTTCCCGGCTAGACACTCAAGGGCGCTACGTTACCGTTAATAAAGCCTACGCCAATGCAGCGGGTTACGAACCTGAAGAAATGATTGGCATGGAATGGCAGCGAACGGTTCATCCGGAAGAGATCGACAAGCTGATGGCTGCTTACCACAAAATGTTGGTGGATGGCAAGGTAGAAGCTGAAACGAGAGGCATCCGTAAAGATGGCTCTATTTTTTATAAGCAAGTGGTGATGATCTGCGATTACGACCAAGAGCAGCGATTTATCGGTCATCACTGTTTTATGAAAGACATCACCGAACGTCACCGAACCGAACAAGAGCGATCGCAATTAGCTAATCACATCCAATTGCTGCTGCAATCGACCGGGGAAGGCATCTACGGGATAGATTTACAGGGACGTTGTACCTTCATCAACAAAGCGGCGGCTCAGATGCTGGGATACCAGCCGGATGAAGTGATGGGCAAGGATATGCACGAGTTAATCCATCACAGTCGCCCCGATGGCTCCTTCTATCCCAGTGTTGAGTCTCCGATTTTTTGTGCTGTTCGCAACAGGAACAGTTGCCGGATTGACAACGAAGTTCTATGGCGGCGGGATGGAGCTGCTTTTGCTGCCGAATATTCGGCTTATCCGATTTTTGAGGGTGAGAAAATCAAAGGGGCTGTTGTCACCTTCGTTGATATCAGCGATCGCAAGTTAGCAGAGTCAGCACTCAAACAGGCGAATGAAGCCCTCGAAATCCGAGTCGAGGAACGCACCGCCCAATTAAGGCATACCCTCCAGCAGCTAGAAGACGAAATAACTGAGCGCCAGCGGGCAGAGAAAGCTTTATACAAAGAAAGAGAATTCTTAAATGCATTGCTCAATAACTTGGCAGACGGCATTGTCGCTTGTGACGCCAATGGAGTTTTAACGCTATTTAATCGAGCGACACAAGAGTTTCATGGGTTGCCGGAACAAGCTCTTCCTGCCGAGCAATGGGCTGAACATTTCGATTTATATCTGCCTGATGGGAAAACACTGATGAAAACGGAAGATATTCCGTTGTTTAGAGCGTTTCGGGGAGAGACGGTTCGGGAAGTAGAAATGATCATCGCCCCGAAGCAAGGAAAAATCCGCACCTTACTAGCTAGCGGACAAGCGATCGTTGATGCTCAAGGAAAAAAACTAGGTGCAGTCGTGGCGATGCACGACATCACCGAGCGCAAGGAAGTAGAAGCGGCTTTACAACAGAGTGAGTTACGACTCAACAGTATTCTAAATTGCCTTAAAGATTTGGTGTGGTCTATTTCAGCCACCACCTATAAAACGCTGTTTATGAACCCAGTGGCTGAGAAGTTTTATGGGCGGTCTTACTCGGAGTTCTTCAACAACTCCAACCTCTGGCTGGAGGTTATTCATCCAGAAGATCGCGAACTCGCCCTTGCCTATAACCACAGGGTTATGCAAGAGGGCAATGGTGAACTGGAGTACCGAATTATCCGACCCGATGGCGAAGTGCGATGGGTTTACAGTCGAGCCTGGATGATTTATGACGAGCACGGTACTGCTACCCGCATGGATGGTCTGTCCACCGATATCACAGATCGCAAGCAAGCCGAGGCAGCTCTGAGCGAAAGCGAGTCGCGGCTCAACAGCATTCTAAATTCGCTGAAAGACGTGGTGTGGTCTGTTTCAGCCAGCACCTTTGAAGTGCTTTACCTCAACCCAGCTACCGAGAGTGTTTATCAACGCCCAAGACAAGATTTCTTTGACAACCCCCAAGTGTGGTTTGATAGCATTCACCCCGAAGATCGCGATCGCGCCTTTGAATACAACCGCCAGGTTATAGTCGAGGGCAGCGGTGACATAGAGTACCGAATTCTCCGACCCGATGGCGAAGTTCGTTGGGTTCGTGACAAGAGCCGGGTGATTTACGATGAAACCGGGAAAGCTATTCGTATAGATGGTTTAACTTCTGACATTACCGAGCGCAAACAGGCAGAAAAAGCTCAGGCAAGACTGACCGCAATCTTAGAAGCAACACCTGACTTCGTAGGCATCGCCAATGCAGAAGGACGCGCCTTATACGTCAACAAGGCCGGTCGCCAAATGATAGGAATTGGCGAGAATGAGGATATTACAACGATGTATATCCCCGATTTTATGGCAGCTTCAGTCATCGACGGGATTCTGAACGAAGGGTGGCAGGCTGTTGTCAGAGAAGGTATTTGGAGTGGCGAATCAGCGTTGCAGCACCGGGATGGCAGAGAGGTTCCTATCTCCCAGGTATGGATGAGCCATAAATTAGAAAATGGGGAGGTTGAATTTTTCTCTACGATCGCCCGCGATATCACTCCTACTAAGCGGGCAGAGGAAGCCATCCGCCAAAGCGAAACTAGACTTGCAGAAGCTCAAAAAATTGCCCATATCGGCAGTTGGGAATTCGATCTGGCGACTGGAGAAATCGCTTGGTCGGAGGAACTATTCCGCGTGTGGGGTATGGAGCCGAACCAACCCGTACCGACTTACGAAGAGTTGGTGCAAAAAATTTATCCGGATGACCGGGAAGTTTTTGTAAAAGCAGTTGAGCTAGCAATTACTGAAGGCAAGCCCTACGAATTCGACAATCGCACTTTGCGCCCTGATGGTTCGATTGGATATATGTTCTCCAAAGGGCAACCGATTATCAACTCTGAGGGTCGGGTCATCAAGCTATTTGGAACAGGACTAGACATCACCCAGCGCAAGCAACAAGAAGAAGCCCTACGACAAAGCGAAGAACTATACCGCGCCCTTGCCCGAAATTTCCCCGACGGTTCGGTGGCTTTATTTGATAAGGACTTGCGCTACCTGCTGGCAGATGGAAGCGAATTAGCCGCCATCGGGCTTTCCAAAGAACTTATGGAAGGAAAAACCCTATGGGAGGTTTTTCCTCCAGACACCTGCGAAACTGTGGAACCGATGTATCAAGCAGCATTAGCTGGTGCCATGACGGTTTCTGAAATCCCCTATGGCGATCGCACCTATCTGTTGCAAATTCTGCCCGTCACCAACCAGCAGGGAGAAATCTTTGCGGGGATGACGTTGACGCAAAATATCAGCGATCGCAAACAGGCAGAGGAGGCGTTGCGGCAGCGGGAAGAACAATTGCGCCAGATTCTTCAGAATATGCCAGTTATGATGACTGCCTTCGATGCAGACGGAAACATCACTGTCTGGAACCGCGAGTGCGAAAGGGTTGCAGGCTACAGTGCTGCGGAAATTGTTGGCAATCCCAAAGCACTGGAGTGGGTGTATCCAGATCCCGCCTATCGCACATCAATGCTGACCATATGGGCTGAACTTGGCAATAACTACCGTAACTGGGAATGGGAAATCACGGCTAAAGATGGAAGTGTCAAAACAGTAGCATGGTCGAATATCTCCGAGGGATTCCCCATTCCCGGCTGGACCACTTGGGGCATTGGTGTGGACGTAACCGAACGCAAAGCCGCTGAAGAAGCGCTAGCAGAGAAAGCTTGCTTAGCCGCGTTTCGTGCGGATGTAGACACTGCGCTGACTCAGGGCGATCGCTTGCAGGTGATACTGCAACGCTGCACCGAGGCTGTAGTCCAACATCTCGATGCCGCGTTTGCAAGGCTATGGACGCTTAACAGAGAGGAGAATGTATTGGAGTTGCAAGCGAGTGCGGGGATGTATACCCACCTTAATGGCTCTCATAGCCGCGTACCCGTTGGTCAATTCAAGATCGGCCTAATTGCCCAAGAGTGCCAGCCCCACCTGACCAACTCTGTGATTGACGATCCTCGTGTTGCTGATAAAGATTGGGCAAAAAGAGAGGGCTTGATCTCCTTCGCTGGTTATCCCCTGATTATCGAAAACCAGATATTAGGGGTTATCGCCATGTTTGCCCGGAAACCGCTTACCGAAGCTACGCTGGGGGCGCTAGAATTTGCAGCGGACGAGATTGCATTAGGTGTTAAGCGCCTACAGGCAGAGGAGGCGTTGCGACACTCGGAAGCACGATTTAGACAACTCGCTCAACGCGAGGCACTGCTCAACCGTTTGTCCAGCGATATCAGGAACTCCCTTGATGTCAGTACCATATTAGGAACGGCTGTGCAGGAGATCCGCAATTTGTTGCAGATTGACCGATGCCTGTTTCTTTGGTATCGACCATCAGCAGAACAACCAGTCTGGGAAGTGGTAAAAGAAGCGAAGATACCTACCCTGCCTAGCTTGCTGGGTCAATACCCAGCCCCAGCAAGTTCGCTAACTCAGAAGTTCACCAACTTGGAAATCCTCCAAGTTGACGATCTTGCAAACGCCAGCGATCCAGCCGAACAGGAACTCTATAGTGCTTCGGGCTACAATGCTATCCTATCGCTGCCAATTCAAGCTCCTTCTGGTGAGATTGGTGTGGTCAGTTGCATCCATCATCGTGGTTCTCGGTCTTGGAGTGGCTCGGAGGTGGAACTGCTGCAAGCGGTAACTGACCAACTCGCGATCGCGCTTTTCCAAGCCGAACTCTACACGCAAGCTCAAGACTCTGCACAGCAAGCTCAAGAAAAAGCTCACCAGCTACAGCAAACTTTGCACCAGTTGCAACAAACTCAAAGTCATCTGATTCAAAGTGAAAAAATGTCCAGCCTCGGTCAGATGGTTGCTGGTGTTGCTCACGAAATCAACAATCCTGTCAACTTCATCCACGGCAACCTCACCCACGCAAATCAATACAGCCAAGATTTACTGAATCTCCTCCAGCTTTACAAGCAGCACTATCCCAATCCAGTTCCGGAAATTCAAGATGAAATCGAGGCGATTGACCTTGATTTTGTGGTAGAAGACCTCCCGAAAATCCTAGGTTCGATGAAGATGGGGACAGACCGCATCCGTCAGATTGTCCTGTCGCTGCGGAATTTCTCGCGCTTGGATGAAGCCGCCATGAAGGCAGTGGATATTCATGAAGGGATTGATAGCACCCTCCTGATCTTGCAAAACCGACTGAGAGCCGCCCCCAACTATCCCAGCATTGAAATTGTTAAAGAGTATGGCAATCTACCGCTGGTGGAATGCTACGCGGGACAGCTCAATCAAGTGTTTATGAACCTGCTCAACAATGGGATTGATGCCCTAGAAACGCAGCCCGAACCGAGAATCATTACCATTCGGACTGAAGTGGGACGTGGGAAATCCCTTCCTGACCCTTATGTTTTGATTCGGATTGCTGATAACGGCCCAGGGATGACCGAGCCAGTAAAAGCTCGCCTATTTGATCCCTTCTTTACGACTAAACCTGTAGGGAAAGGTACAGGTCTGGGATTATCCATCAGTTATCAAATTGTGGTGGAAAAGCACGGTGGCACTTTAAAATGTGTCTCCAAACCAGGACAAGGAGCGGAGTTTTGGATTGAGATTCCAATTTCTCAAGGTCTAACTTAACTGGAATTATGCATAAAAAAAGAGAGGGAAGTTAATCTTCCCTCTCCTCGAATCTTTACTATTTTCAGATTCACCCTGGTCTTTTAGCTTCTTCCGCAACATCTTCTGTTGCTTTCTAATCTGTCTCGCCCTAGCGGAGCCACCTTTCCCTTTGTCGTTTCGTCCCTCTCGGCGGGGAGATTCCCACCGCTTGAGTCGTTGAGTCATGGTCGTTCTCTTGTGTAAAGAGTGGGCAGGGAGAGAATCGAACTCTCACGATCTCACGATCGTCAGATTTTGAGTCTGATGCGTCTACCAATTTCGCCACCCGCCCTTGGGTTTAGCTTCACTATTATAGCCTATCGAATGCTGTTGTAGCAAGGCTTGATATTCTTGACTGCTAGCCCAACGGTCAATTTCCCGCGCCCGCAGGACGGGTACTGGGTGGCTGAGTTGGGCTGTCTGCGCTTGTTTGAGCATTTCACCCAGCTGATTTTTACTGATATCGTCGTAAGCTCTCGCTTGAGCTAAAAAGGCTTCCAGATTCAGCTGCGGCGCAAGAATGGGTGAACCTCCAGCCAGTTTCATTAAGACGGAACTGACGACTTTAGAGTCTTGAGTGGCGAGAAGTGCAGCGCGATCGCAAGTAAATTCTGCACATCGCAGCCACTGTAGCATCTGTCCCCTCAAAGTTTCAGCGATCGCTGCACCCCAAGTCGGAATTAATCCTGCTGCTAACACCATAATATTGACGGGTGTTAGGTACACTCCATGCTCGCATTTTAGGTGTCCCAGTTCGTGGGCGATGACTGCCTGAATCTCTTCGGGTGTCAGCAAATCGATTAAAGAGGTGTGCAACACAATAAATGGCTGCTTTCCTCGCATGGCAAAGGTGTAGGCGTTTGGCGTGGGTGAGGAACGGACATACAGTTGCGGGGGTTCCAAATCCAATATCTGGCAAGCTTCTAACAGCAGTTTATGCAGATGAGGTAGCTGTTGTTCGCCTACGAGGACGCCCGCCGCTATATTTTCCAAATAAAAAAACTGTTCTGCGAGGGGACCAAGCAGATTTCTGACCAGGATATCCATTCCCGGCAGTTGTTTTAAGGCGTTAGTCGCTTCTAAATCTAAGGGATGGCGAAATTTATCTGCCGAGAGACCAATTAAGGGTGTCCTTGAAGGCAACATGGAGGAAATCTCAAAAAAAAGAACTAAAACAAAAGAATTGATTGATGCGGTGCTAATCTCAGGGCGATCGTGAGATTAGATATCCCAAATTAGTATAGCGAGGGCGCTTTGTTTTTGTTTCCAAACGGCGCACATAACTATGTTTTATTAATGCGATTTACAAAACATTGTACCTATTTTATCTTCCTCTTCGTCCACAACTGGTATACTTTTATAATGGACTGGTTTTGCTTTTTTTATAACTGCTAATATTTCATTATTTAAAATATATTATTCATATATAATTAAATAATTATATCCTGAAAAGCCCTAACTTCTTCAATATTTTACTTTCAAAGTTAGGGATTCTGAGGACAATTTCAAATTAGGTAAACAACCAGTTTTTTACCCGATTTAAACCCTTCCAGTCGGGTTTTCTCGCTAATCCATCCTCAATACTTTCTTGGATATCGGGGCGTAATTCTGGATTAATCGCCAGAGATCGCTGAGCCTCTTCAATGTGTTGCCGGACGCCAGTTTTCCCTTCTTCAAGCATTGCCAGAACTAGGTTAATGTGAGCCTGGGGATCTTGGGGATTTAACTTAACAGCTTTTTGAGCGGCTTTGTAGGCCAGAGTGGCTTGATCGTCTAATAGATACAGCCAGGATAGACAAATCCAGGCAGCAGTAAGTTTGGGGGCGCGATCGCAAATATCCTTGAAAACAGGAAGCAAAGTATCCGGGCCTTCTCCCGCTTTATAGCGTTCTAGGCCATTGTCAAAAAGGTCGTTAATTGGCTCGGTCATTTCTGAAAGATGAAAGATGTTAGCGATCGCGTAGCGGATGGCGGGCTAGATAGCGACGCTCTCTTCGCCGGATGCGTTATTTTACGGGGCAATGGGAGGTTGAATCCACCCTTATCTGGAAAGCAGGCGGGATACCTGCTTTCCAATCAGAAGTTTTTACAAACTGTACGCCAAGCTTGAACTTAGACACCAAATGCAAATGACTTAGACTCCAAATGACTTACCGCAGCCACAGCTTTGAGCAGCATTGGGGTTTGTAAATTGGAAGCCACCGCCAATCATGGCATCGCTATAGTCCAGCATCAGACCATAGAGGTATAGCATACTCTTGGGATCGCAGACAATTTTGAAGCCATCGTAGTCGTAGACTTCATCGTTTTCCCGAATTTGACTAGGCTCTTCAAAATCCATCATGTACGACATTCCAGAGCAGCCACCTTGGCGGACGCCAACTCGCAGGCATAGATCCTTGCCTTGTTTCTCCCGCAGAGAGAGAACGTGTTTGAGGGCAGATTCGCTTAACTGGATGCCGCGTTTTTGCGATTGAGTAGCTTGTGTCATGGCGCTCTCGACTCCTAATTTGGTGTTTTATCTAGACGACTTGAGGAAGCCAGTCCACTAGGTCAATTTTATCGAAGATTCTTAACTTAACCGCAGACCGGCGAAGCGAAAAGCTTTTTATTATTTATGTTAACGATTAGGCGTTGGGGTTAGATAGAGCGATCGCGCAAGGATTGTATTGTGGTGCTTTCATCACTGCCAAGCATTAGTTTATAGGAGGACGGCAGAGGGGCGATTAGTATTTAAAATGAGGATCTGCAAAGCGCACGGTGTGTTGTTCCCCCAGTTGGCATAGTCTATGTCTGTTCTCACTCGCTCCACGTCTCGTCGGCTGCAAACTTTACAACAAATTCCTAGCGTCTGGGAAGGCGATCGCCGTCGATTATCTGCTGGGATGGCGCAAAGCTTAGAGTCGGATACTCAGACAGACAGCGAATGCATTGTTTGGGTGGATGGCGTCGAAGGAATGGTTCGAGCGATGGATGTCGTAACTTCCGAGACTGGGCCGGAAGCCGTTGTTCGCGCCCTGCTGCGAGCAATGGAACATCCCCACAGCCCTGCCAAGCCATCCCGTCCTCAGAAAATTGTAGTCCGACACAGAGAACTTCAGTTCTACCTGCGGGGTGTTCTTCAGGATCTAGACATTGCTGTTGATTATGTACCAGAACTGCCCCTGATTGACGAACTATTTCGCGGGTTCCAAGAAATCACCAGCACTCGCCCCCCCAAACTACCGCCTGAATATGCCGAGTTACTGGTGCAAAAAGCTTATGAGATTTGGGACGATGCACCTTGGGAACTGCTTGCCGACCACCAGATTATCTCAATTGAGCTAAATCAGTGGGATGTGGAGACGCTGTACGCCTCGGTGATGGGAATGCTCGGCATGGAGTACGGCATTTTGTTGTATCGCTCTCTGGACTCTCTGAAACGGTTTCGCTCGTCGGTTTTGGCAAAAGAGTCTTTTGAGGAGCTAGAAGAAGCATTTCTAGGGCAAGATTGCTTGTTTGTCACCTTCGAGCAGGCTGAAGATTCCTTAGACGAAGATGAAGAGGACGAAGGCATTGATTTAGCTGACTTGCCGCTTTCAGAAATTCAACCCAATTTCGGAAATGTGCATCCGTTAGAGGGGATGCGACCCTTTTTATATGAGGAAGAAGCGATCGCAGTTTACGTGGCACTCGAAGCCCTCCATCGCTTTTTCCGAGCATCCAATCGCCAGCTGGCAGCAGAGAAATTCCCTACCTTGAGCAAACGCTACCGCATCGCCGCGCCGCTAGAGGCGGATCTGCAAAAATCGATTCCCGTTAAGGTGGCAACGGTTCCCGATGTGGCGACGGAACTGTTTGACATGGCAGAGGTGGCAGGGTTGGCAGAGGAGGAAGACAGCGATCTCGAAGAGATGATGCTGCCCCTGCGGGATGACTTAGTGCCCAAAGATTCTTTCCTCAGCTTGGGGATGATGACTTGGGACAAAGTAGAGTTGCTGCGTAAAACCGTTGATTGCTATCAAGCGAAGGAAGCGATCGCGGCAGGAGAGGGAATGCCAGTGGTTTTGATTCAAACTTCCCGTCCCAAGGCAAAGGAATTGATTGAGCAAATCCAAAGCGCGGGAGGGTTAAAGGGAATTTGCTTTAATCCGGGAGAAGATCCTTTTGAAGGCGATCGCTATGACTTGGGAATTCTCCAAACTGAAAATGGCAATATGTACCTGTTTGGAGAATTTCAAGAAGACGATCCGATTCATAGCGAAGCTCGTCGCAAATGGGATCAGCGTTGTAAGAAAACCAAAGGCTACTGCGGCTTGATTGTGGCTAGGGGGCTAAAAGGCGCATCTAGGGGAAATCCTCAGCTAGGCGACATGATGGCTTTATTTGAAGCGCGATCGCTCTCTAGTAAAGATTTAGGATTGGGGATGCTCCAGCTGATGCCCCAGTTTGAGTTCGAGTAAAGCGGCAAAGGGCTAGAGGAGATGGGGAATTCGCCGTGAGCGATCGCCAATACCCAATTCCTTAATCCAGGCGATGAAAATCGGTAATCTTCTGCTGTCACCTGTTAAACTTTGTAAAGAAATTGAGAAGGACAGATGGCATGCGGGTTGCAATCGTCGGGGCAGGATTGGCTGGAATGGCAGCGGCAGTCGATTTAGTCGATGCCGGTTGCGAAGTCGAAATCTTTGAGTCTCGTCCGTTTGTGGGGGGTAAGGTCGGCAGTTGGGTGGATGCCGACGGCAATCACGTTGAGATGGGATTGCACGTCTTTTTTGGGAACTACTACCAGCTATTTGAATTGATGAAGAAGGTGGGGGCAGGTGACAATTTGCGCCTGAAAGAACATATCCACACCTTTATCAATCAAGGCGGCGTCACAGGTGCCTTGGATTTCCGCTTCATCACGGGTGCGCCTTTCAACGGATTAAAAGCATTTTTCACAACATCGCAGCTGTCGTTGCAGGATAAAGTACAGAATGCGATCGCCCTGGGCAGCAGTACCATCGTGCGCGGCTTGGTAGACTTCGAGGGTTCGATGAAAACAATTCGCGCTCTCGATAAAGTTAGCTTTGCCGATTGGTTTCGCAGTCACGGTGGCAGTAATGGCAGCATCAAGCGGATGTGGAACCCAATTGCTTATGCACTCGGATTTATTGATTGCGAAAATATTTCTGCTCGTTGTATGCTGACCATCTTTCAGATGTTTGCTGCTAGAACCGAGGCGTCGGTGCTGCGAATGCTGGAAGGTTCTCCCTACGAATATCTGCACAAGCCGATTATTGAATACATAGAAGCACGAGGCGCAAAAATTCATACTCGTCGCCGGGTAAGAGAAATTCAATATACAGGCGAAGGCAATGAGACGCGAGTGACTGGCTTATTGATTGCTAAAGGCGAAACGGAAGAAACCATCACCGCCGATGCTTATGCCTGCGCCTGCGACGTGCCCGGAATTCAGCGCGTTTTGCCGCAAGCATGGCGTCAATGGTCGGAATTTGACAATATTTATAAGCTGGATACAGTGCCCGTCGCGACAGTGCAGCTGCGGTTTGATGGCTGGGTGACTGAGTTGCACGATGCCGAAGAAAGACACCAAGTGCATCATGCTGCCGGAATTGATAATTTGCTTTATACAGCGGATGCCGACTTTTCCTGCTTTGCTGACTTAGCTTTAACGAGTCCCTCTGATTATTACCGCGAAGGACAAGGTTCGCTGTTGCAGTTGGTGCTAACGCCGGGAGATCCGTTTATCAAGGAAAGTAACGAAGCGATCGCTCAACACGTCCTTAAGCAAGTACACGAGCTATTCCCTTCCTCCCGCGACTTGAACATGACTTGGTACAGCGTGGTGAAGCTGGCTCAGTCTCTCTACCGCGAAGCCCCTGGCATGGACCCCTATCGTCCTCCTCAGAAGACGCCGATTGCAAATTTCTTCCTTGCGGGTAGCTATACGCAGCAAGATTACATCGATAGTATGGAAGGGGCAACCCTGTCTGGGCGTCAGGCAGCAAAAGCGATTTTAGAAAATGTGCAGGAAATAAAGGGTAAGAGCCAGCTGTCGGCGGTTTAGAGGAATAAATCGCAAAAACGCGGCTATAGCGAAGGAAGAAAAGAAGTAAATGGCTGAGTGGCTAGAGCATAGCGTGCAGGTAGAGGTGCCGGTTTCCATTGATGAGGTGTGGAACCTTTGGTCCGATCTGGAGCAAATGCCTCGATGGATGAAGTGGATTGACTCGGTTACAGTTCTGGATAATGACCCAACCTTGTCGCGCTGGAAACTTGCCACGGGTGGCTTAGAATTTACTTGGCTTGCCCGTATCGTGAAAAAGGTGCCCAATCAGATTATCCAATGGGAATCTGTTGGCGGATTACCCAATCGGGGTGCGATTCGCTTTTATGACCGGCACGGCAGTAGCATTGTTAAGCTAACGGTGGCTTACGCCATTCCAGGCTGGTTGGGCAGGTTAATGGATAATCTCTTCCTGGGGCGCGTTGTCGAATCCACGATTCAAGCTGATTTGGATCGTTTTCGAGAATACGCGATTAAATCCCAAGCGAAAACTCAGTAGAAATCAGCCCTTCTCAAAACCTTAGGCAGATTTTAGAGCGGGATATTGAAAAAGAGATGGAAAATGCGATCGCATTTTCCGTCTTCGCGGTTCAAGAACTTTGCGGTAGCAGCGTGACAAACGCAATCACCAATCCGCCAAATAAGCACATCAAATACACGCCTAACAACAACAGCCGGGTTCCCCAACTAGAATGGGATTCCCGACAGCGTTGGGCAATATCTTTGACCATTCTGTACTTCTGAGCAAACGGTAGGGAACCGTAACTAGACTTTTTGAGCGTCTGGAAAATCGCCATCAGTACGCTATCAGAATCGTCAGTTGATTGTGGCAGTTCTCGCCGCAGTATCTTCAAAATCTTGGCACTGCGAAAGCTAGCAGGGATGCTAAACGCAATCAAAAATCCGAGGAAAAGAAAAATACCAGTCCCCGGACTCATGCCGATAAAAACTAGCAACCCAACTGCGA
>NZ_JACJOQ010000155.1:0-3621 GCF_014695635.1 Coleofasciculus sp. FACHB-712
CAACGATAGCCAATTGCCGATTCACCACGTTGCTTGGCGGCTTCAACAACTGTGTAAAAATTAACGGGATGATCGAGCGCAACATACTCACCGACAGGCTTAAGATAAATTTCTGAGCCTTCAGGACTAAAGAGATCGGCAAACACAGCATTGAGGCTTTTCTGTTCGGAAACTTGAGCCAGCAGCCGACTAACAATTTGCTCGCTGATGACAAAATCATCCGGGCGAGCCACTTGTGCCAAGGCTTGATTTCGCAAATCTAAAATTTCCGTGACAACCTGAAAATTGCACTTATAGCGATCGGCAATATCCCGCAGATAAAGCAATGTAATCAAGATTTGAGCATCCGCTTGCTCTGGTTCTAAGTCAGTATTGCAGAGTACGAGAACATGGTTGTATTTAGTTAAATCGAGGCTTTCTAATACCTGACGCTCGGTAGGATTTCCCTGAGAATATCGCACAGTCTGTTGTTGTAAGTTGAGCGATTCAGCAGATACGACCTCAGCCTCTGGAAACTCAGCAACGACTGTAACGGTGGAGCCGGGGGCAACGTAACGATCGAGTAGTTGAATAATGGTAGAAATGCGGTTATTCCATCCCAAAATTAAAGTGTTTTCTGCGGCGGCGATCGCATTTTTCTCTTTAACTTGAATCGCTTGACGATCGATAGGGATATTAGATAGTTGAGACAGATGAATGGTACTGTCATCTTCGCTAATCAAAACAAGTTGTTCGTTGGGTTGTAACGACCTGTCGATCGGTGGATTAAGCTGGATCGTCCCATCAGCGTGTTTAATTCCCAGTACCGCAGAATCGTTGTAGGCTAAAAGCGCATCGCCGTAAGTCTTTCCTTGTAAAGTTGGTTCTGCTTTGATATAAATTTCATTCCCACTAAAGTCAAGTAGCTCCATGTAAACCGTTGATAAGCCTGATTGACGACAGGTTTGCACGACGATCCGCGAGATGAGATCGTTAGTCAGTAAAACCTCTATGTCGTTGCGTCCGATTAGACTAACAACGTCGGAACTCTTGGGGTCTTGAACTTGAGCAACGATGTGATAAGGCTGGGATACGCTGCGCGGAATACTGGTAATTGCCAGCAGAGTTTTTATGAGTTGAATATCAGCATGGGCATTGGATGAGCTTAGAATCACGATTGAGCGTGCCGTTTGGACATTCACCATCCCTAAGTCAGTAATATTGCTGGGACTACCCGTGCGACAAACTAAGCGAATTTTAGAACGTTTACCCAAGATATTAGAAAGGGTATCTTCCATCTGTACTTTGTCCTCTTCACTGAGAATGACAATGCAAGTACCGGGTCGATTGGCATTAGCAAGGGTGAGTTCTGAGATGAGGGTAAATACTTGCAGCGACCAACCCAAAATTACAATGTGATCGGTTTCAACGACACGGGAACGTCCTTTCCGTAAGTCTTCTAGCTTCGTATCAATGCCGCTACTGAGAATGCCGATTAGGGTACTGATGATGAAGATACCGCCAAAGGTGACAAAGAGCATCGCAAACCGAAATAGCCAGCCTGTATCGCCGCCCATTGCGCCTGAGTCTAGAGTCCGCATGAAAACGCTCCAAATCGCTTCTAGAGGATGAAGGCGATCGCTTCCTTCCGGCGCAACTCCGGTGATGCTGACCAAGAACCCCATTAAAAAGATAAAGGCTAGAGAGGTCAAGGCTAATCCGCCAATCAGAGCAACAGTACCTCTAGCCATGAAATTATCGAACCCGTAGCGGACGCGCTCTGAAAGCGTAATTTTACTCATCTTGATGGAAGTTTCCTTGCTGCGATGACAAATAGTTTTAGGTGAGGGAGCGGAACTCCTAATTTTGGATGAATTTCAGGTTCCCTAGTACCTTTCGGTAATCTATATAAGTATTCCCAGATTTACTGGCACTACAGCTATTTTTTGAAAGTTTGTTACGAACGGCTGAGCTGCGTACCTTTTTAGTAGAAGCGATCGCACGTTGCAAAGAATCAATTATTGACCGGATGAAACCCAGGAATATTATGAGGAGTTACTGTCGCTCGAAGACAAAATAGATAGCTTAGTGTACCGTCACAACTCACAAATGAAGCAAGCTAATTGCCTACGGAAACCAACTTCTGGTACACGATCAGATGCTGAGCGATCGCTCTCAGTTTAGGTACCGAACTGGGCGAGAGGTGTGAAAAGGGGGCTAGCCTTCACTTTGTGAATGGGAGTGAGATCGCCTCATAACACCCTTATTAGAGGCGATAGACAACTGCGATCGCCACTAGCTGTCTAATTATTAGCTGATTCCAATCGCCCTTAGGATCTCGATATTCAGCTCTAGCTTCTCTCCCAACCACAGAGAACGATCGGTGTGGTCTCCCACATCATCGCCTGTTGAGGGGTGGACGAGAATATCCAATCCCTCACGATTGAGCATTAACCAGGGGACAACCTTACCAAATTGCTCTGGTAAGAATGCAACTTGATACATCGCCTTTGGGTGTGGACCAATCGGTTTATCATGCCAACGTCCGAGTTGCACTTCAAAAGACGCGCCCAATCCTTCACGTACACGCGCCGCCGCATCACGACTGGAAGTATCGAAGTAGATATGAGCATGAAAACCCGTAATCTGGGCAGTATCTTTCATAGCGCTTAGCTCCACTTTATCTAGGCGTCAACTAATCGTAACGGTAGATATTCCTCTGTGGCAGGCAATACTTGCATCATAACTGACACTCTTGTCCGTCTAGTGCGATCGCCCTTTGCCGTAGGTTGGGTTGACAGAAGGAAACTCAACCTACGGCAAAGTTTGATCCAATTCCATAATGAACAATCAGTGCGATCGCAATGAGTACACTGTGGTAGTAACTTAACAAACCTAATAGAGTTGCGATCTGCGCGACGCTTCGGTAACGCCTGCCGTAGGATGCAAGGGAAAGCTGTAGGGCGAATGCAGCAGCGCGGGACTACATCCCACTTCGCTAACGCGATCGCACTCTTGGTTTATTGGTAATTAACTAATTGTTGCAAATCACAAATTCATTGTTTCAAATCATAACGTTGATTATATTTCTCTTCGATTATTTGTTCATCGATTATTCCAGTAATTACTATGTGCTATTTGTTGGCAATACCCGCAGTACATCAAAAAATCGACCCACACATCTTGATAGGAAAATAGTATGAGCAGCGGAAGCGGATGCCCGTTTACGGGCGGCGGTCAGAAATCTCAGCCTCGTCATAGGCCGTCGCACCGAGACTGGTGGCCGAATTATTTGAATCTGAGCATCCTCCATCAGCACACACTCCAGGCCAATCCTATGGGTGAGGCGTTCAACTATGCTGAGGAGTTCAAGAGTCTTGACTTAGCTGCCTTGAGGGCAGATATCTATGAGCTGATGACCACCTCCCAGGACTGGTGGCCAGCCGACTACGGCCATTATGGGCCGCTCTTCATTCGGATGGCTTGGCACAGCGCCGGCACGTATCGTATTGGCGACGGTCGTGGCGGCGCGGGTTCGGGTAGCCAGCGGTTTGAACCCCTCAACAGTTGGCCTGACAATGCCAACCTCGACAAAGCGCGTATGTTGCTTTGGCCCATCAAGCAGAAATACGGCAAGAAAAT
>NZ_JACJOQ010000156.1:0-18409 GCF_014695635.1 Coleofasciculus sp. FACHB-712
GATCGACCGGAATCCTTAAGAGCCATCGAGTTTTTGCGTAGCACCGTTCAGGAGGGTATTGCCCCGCCTGGGGTGACAACCTACCACGAAGAAGATACCCGACGCTTCTTCCAAAACGGTCAGGCAGCGTTTTTAAGAAGTTGGCCTTATGTCTGGCCCTTAGCGAATGAAGAGACTTCGCCAATCAAGGGAAAAATCGGGATTAAACCGATGGTTCACGCCGCCGGTCAAAGTGGGGCGGCTTGCCTAGGCGGGTGGGGTTTTGGAATTTCTAAATCCTCTCGACATCCAGAGGAAGCCTGGAAAGCGATTCAATACTTTACCAGTGAAGAAACACAGCGGCAATTCATATTGAAAGAGGGCTATCTGCCCAGCCGACGGGCATTATTTACAGACCCACAGATTGTCGCTAAATACCCCCACTACCCGCAGATTTTAGAGGTGGTGCAAAAAGCCGTCTTACGTCCGCCGATTGCACAATATGCCCAAGCCTCTGATATTTTGCAACGCTACCTCAGTGCCGCACTCACCAACCGAACGAGTCCGGAAAAAGCAATGCAATCTGCCGCGAATGAAACGCGCCGACTCCTCAACGCGGGTCAAGCGAAACCGTCGGCATAACCAGGCAACCCTGTAAAAGGCAAAAGTCAATCAAAACAATTGCATCATTTGCGGTTTCTTTTGCCTTTTCACCTTGGACTTTTTACTTGTTTAAGAGTTAGTCTTTTGAATTTTTACCTTTGACTTCATGATGAACCTGAATACAATCCGAGGTCGGGAACAACGCACGGGCTGGATCTTACTACTGCCTGCCTTGCTTGTCCTGTTATTGGTCTATGGCTACCCGATTGTCCGGGCATTCTGGTTGAGTTTGTTTACGAAGAACCTAGGAACCGAGTTGCAACCTGTCTTCGTGGGTCTGGATAATTACGGGCGGATGGCGGGGGATGGTCGTTTCTGGCAGAGTTTCTGGACAACAACAGTCTTCACTACCTCAGCCGTTATCATCGAGCTATTGCTAGGGCTGGGAATCGCTCTGGTTCTGACTCAGAAATTTCGGGGAAGAAGCTTGGTACGAACGACGGCTATCTTACCGTGGGCATTACCGACTGCTCTGATCGGTCTTGCCTGGGGTTGGATTTTTAACGACCAGTTTGGCGTTGTCAACGACATCCTTCGGCGAGTCGGTCTCATAGAAGGTGGGATTAACTGGCTGGGAGATCCAACGCTGGCATTGATGGCGGTGATCTTTGCCGATGTTTGGAAAACCACGCCGTTTATCAGCATTCTGCTCTTGGCTGGGTTGCAGTCGATTTCGCCTGACCTCTACGAAGCCCATTCGATTGATGGAGCAACCCCTTGGCAAAACTTCACTAGAATTACGCTACCGTTGCTGATGCCGCAAATCTTAATTGCACTGCTATTTAGATTTGCCCAATCTTTCGGGATTTTCGACTTGATTGCGGTGATGACAGGTGGCGGGCCTGGAGGTTCGACGGAAGTGGTCTCGCTGTACATCTACTCCACCGTGATGCGCTACTTAGACTTTGGTTATGGTGCGGCGCTGGTGGTAGTGACCTTTACGTTGCTGATTGTAGCAGTAGCGATCGCTAGTTTCTTGCTCAGTCGCTCTCGTGCCAAAACTTCAGGAGCCACTTAAGTTATGACTGTCATTCCCCAAGAACGCCCAACCGCTCCAACCCCAACCAAGGGGAAAAAGTTTTCCTGGAAAAAAATCTTAATGCCCCTGGCAGTTGCCCTGGTAGTAATCTTCTGCCTAGCGCCAGTTTTATGGCAATTGCTGACTTCTTTCAAGGTCAATGAGGATATTGCTGCCGTTCCCACGGTCTATTTTCCCACTCGATATACCCTCGCTCACTACATTGAGTTATTCGTTCGTCGTCCATTTTGGCGCTACATCTTAAATAGTGCCTTCGTCTCGATTACTTCCACTGCTCTGGCTTTAGCGATTGGGGCACCCGCTGCTTACGCTCTGGCACGATTGCATCTTCGGGGCGGCAAAGTTATCCTCGCCGGTGTCCTCATCATTACTTTATTCCCTGGAATTTTGTTGTTCTTGGGACTGTTAGAAATTGTCCAGGCATTTCGCTTGGGTAACAACTATTTGGCGCTGATAATTCCTTATACTGCCATCAATTTACCGTTGACGATTTTAGTGCTGCGAAGCTTTTTCGAGCAATTGCCAAAAGATTTGGAAGATGCTGCTAAAGTCGATGGCTATAATACGTTCCAAATGCTGACGCAAATCTTACTGCCGATGACGGTTCCGGCTTTGGTCACGACTGGAATTCTCACCTTTATTTTTGCTTGGAACGAGTTTATCTTCGCCCTCACCTTTATTACTCGTGAAGATATGAAGACGATTCCGGTTGGGGCGGCTCAATTAGGCGGTGCGTCCCTATTTGAAATTCCATACGGGCCAATTGCTGCGGCAACGGTCTTGGGAACTTTGCCCCTAGTTTTACTGGTGTTGTTCTTCCAGCGCAAGATTGTCCAAGGTTTAACAGCGGGTGCTGTTAAAGGATAAAGGGATGAATTTTGAGTTTTGAGTGATGAATGAATCACTCAACCTTAAAAATCATCCCTTTTCTCAGACTGAGCCAGAAACCGAGGTAAAAAAACTTTCAACCTTCAACTTTCTGCAACTTTCAACCTTCAACCTGTTTAAAATCATGGCTAGACTCGAACTCCGAAACTTAAATAAAACCTATAATCCGAAAGTCATCCCGGTCAAAGACGTTAGCTTGAGCGTAGAAGATGGTGAGTTTCTCACGTTACTTGGACCTTCTGGATGCGGTAAATCTACCATTCTGCGGTTGATTGCAGGTTTGGAAGAACCCACTCGCGGTCGGGTCTCGATCGGGGATAAAGATGTCACAAACTTGCGACCGGGCGATCGCGACATTGCAATGGTATTTCAAAGCTATGCCCTTTATCCTCACATGACGGTTTACGAGAATATCGGTTCTGGTCTCAAACTGCAAAAAACACCCTCTGACGAAATTAAACAACGGGTGGCAGAAGCTTCAAGAGTATTGGGATTAGATGAATTAATGAGCCGTAAACCGGGTCAAATGTCTGGCGGACAACGGCAGCGGGTCGCCCTAGCACGGGCTTTGGTACGCCGCCCTCATGTCTTTTTATTAGATGAACCCCTCAGTAACTTGGATGCGCTGTTGCGGGAAAACGTCAGGGCTGAAATTAAGCAATTATTTGAATCTCAACACGTTCCAGTTGTTTACGTCACCCACGACCAGACAGAAGCGATGACGCTTTCTAGCAAAGTCGCTGTTCTCAACAAGGGCGATGTGCAGCAACTTGACCCCCCCGAACGTATTTATAATAATCCGGCAAATCTATTTGTGGCGGGGTTTGTGGGCAGTCCCCAGATGAATTTGTTAACGCTGCCTTGCCAGGGAAATTCCGCCATGCTAGGGAATCATAGAATCCCGCTGCCGGAAGTTCCAACCGTGCCGCCGCAGATTGTGTTGGGGATTCGTCCGGAAAATGTTCGCATTGCACAACCTGAAGATAGAAACACCGTTCGGGGCCGGGTGTTTTTGGTAGAAAACTTGGGGATGAACAACTTAGTAAGCGTGCGGGTTGAGGGTTCTGCTAGCGAACCCACGACAATTCGTACCTTGTTACCGACGGATCGGCGCTGGAGTGGCGAAGATATAACACTGGCATTGCCACTTCAGAATATCCACTGGTTTGATGTGCAGACGGGGGATGCTGTTTTTAGACGGCAACCGCTTGCGGTTGGGCGTTAGGAACCCGTAAAGGTTCATTATGCAATCAGAAAAAATTTTAGTTTGACTCGGTCAAAGAGCTAGGGACTTAATTCCCTAGCTCTTTGCTAAAGCTGGGTATATAGCATTTCTCAGTTAACCTCACCCCCAACCCCTCTCCGTTGACGGAGAGGAGCGAAGAGTTCATCCCCATTTCCTACTAGGAATGGGGTGAGGGGGTCAGGTTTGCCTGATTCGAGAACTATTGGGCTATATAACATTTCTGAGTGGAATATATAGCGGTTCTGATGTTCGGGCAACACCTGCTTGGGTGTGGGCTTTTTCTTTGCCATACCCTCTACACCTGCTAACGCTCTCCGGAACTTGCCTGTGCTACGCACCAAAACGCGATCGCGTTTCGGTAATGCTCAGAATGGTAACAGGATTAAAACACTTTCTTAAAACACAAAACTGGTGCGGACGGTGCCGACATAAATTAGATCGTTGTTAGCATTGTGTTCGGGATTTGTGACTACAAAAAATCCTGGGGTAATCGCAATATTATCAGTGATTTGATAGCGGTAAAAGGCTTCTAAATGTAAGGAGGTATCGGGATCTTCGCGCCCAACAACATCATTTTCAATCGCTTTAGGCGGTTGACCAATCACGAATCCGAGCAGATTACCGAGTCCACCGACATCGGGTAAAGCAAAGCTTAAAGCCCACGTAAAGATTTTGGCATCGCTACCTTTATTCGGTTCGGATTCGGCACGAGCATTAATTAACCCCGTCCAGCCAGAAATGTTGAAGTTAGGGGAGACTTGATAAGAGGCTTGTAATCCATAAGCATTGGTAGAAAGAGCCGCACCATTAAAGGGGTCTTCGGCGTTACGACTGCCTTTGCCAGTGACGATGTTATAAGAATGAATATAAGTCAAACCCACACTCAGACTGTCTGTAGGATATAAAGTGACTTGAGCGATCGCGCCGTAACGACCCCCAAATAGACCCGTTTCCGCTTGATTGGTGTTCGATGCGAGATATCCCAAAGACAGCCGCACCGCTCGACTAATGCGATATTCTAAACCAAACCCCGTGCCTCCATTCAGGCCAAATAGCTGCGATTCTCCGGCAAAGTTAGAAACGGCAGCAAGAAGAGAATTGTTGACATAGGGATTGAGGGTAGGCGTAAAATCACCAAAGCCAATCCCGATCAGTCCAAAGTAAACGATCGCTTGCTCTGTCACCGGATACCGATAGAACAGTGCGCCAAGTTGAATGTCATTCTCGTTGTTTCCGGTGAATGAGAGTTTGGCAAAGTTGGTTCCCGTGACTTCTGCAAAGTTAGGCGTATTTTGAGCCGCTAATCGGGTTCTCAACAAGTCTTGACCAGAGAAACTGGTATCAAAATTCAATTCAACTCGGTTGCTGAGGACAACATTCGCATCGACATCCTGGTTGTTGATTTCGCCGCCACCCACTCCACTGACGGCAAACAGGATTTCTCCCCGGAGTCGAGTTGTCGTGGAAAAGCGTTGTTCTTCTAACTGAGTAACGGATGCCTCTAAGTTACCGACACGAGTTAACAAGGTTGCGAGTTCTGGTGCAAATTCGGTTTGCAATCGTTGCAGCGTCGCTAAATCTTCTTGGCTCGCAAGTTCGCCAGTTGAGGTTTGAATGAGTTGATTGATTCGATTGAGACACGCATTCAATCCGGCGGCAAATTCATAGCGACTGAGTGCGCGGTTGCCTCTAAAGGTGCTGTCGGGATAACCTGCAATGCAACCATAGCGCTCGACTAGGGATTCCAGCGCCTGGAATGCCCAGTCTGTCGGCTGCACATCGGAAAGTTGAGTGACGGAAGTGACTTGCTCCATCGAGTCAGCTTCTAGCTCATCTAGGCTGGTTGGCTCCAAGTCGTCGGGGGTTTGCGCTATTGTTGTCGCTTTTTCGCCTAACCCGGTTTCAATAACTGATTCAATAACTGGCGCTTCCGGTAAATTTGTATCGGTAGCGGCACGAGTCGGCTCAGATAGAACGGCAACTGAACTGACATCTATGCTGATATCTATTGGTGAAAGCTCGGTGCTGTTTGCTCCTGGTGACTCCTGGGTTTCTGGGGTAGATGAGGCAATTGTTTCTAAGGAAGTGGTATTAGGTTCGGTATTGGCAATTTCTGTGGCGATCGCTTCTATAGCAACGGCACGATTGCACAATAGCAAAGCGACACCCCAGATGCCTATACCAAGTCCTAAAGCCCGGAATAGCTTAAACATAGTTCCTCCGCACACCTGTATACACGCTGGTGAAAGCGCTGAGTCGGCAAAGACAACCTGTGAAAAACTCCCTAGTTTTTCAAAATCTTTTGTAGTTAGGTTAAAACTCGGTTGTTCTCAGCTTTGCTCAACCGCGCTTTAAAAATTAATCTGTAGCTTGATTTTATCTATTATTTTCCGATTTTTAGCTGATTTGATGCAGTTATTGACATTCTGTAAACTTAGAAGCGGCGAATGAGAACTGCACAAATCTGAAGGGAATTATTAGGAGCGATCGCTCAAATCTTAAATGAAGGTTTAAAATTATATGTTCAAGGCGGAGCTACTTTTAAAATTCTTTGCTATAAAAAAGGTAAGAAAGATAAAGCATCCTTCTTAGGTAGCATTGTTACTTATCATTTTCATGAATAATTGTTGAAGATGATATACGCGATCGCTTTGCCGTAAATGGCTCTCCCTTTAGAACAGCTTTCCAAGTTCCTGAATCGCATCTACCAGACACTCGCACCCCTAGGAGGTCACAACAATGAAGCGTCTTAAGCAATTGTCTCTGGCATTAATTGCAGGCACTCTTACCTTTGGCGTCGGCGCTTCTGGAGTAAACAATCCATCAGCGCAGGCGATTCAATTCTCAAATGGCAGAAGTTCTTTTGGTGTTCCTTTTCAATTAAGTAATACCAGAACGAGTCAAGCCAGCGTCCGGTTCAGAGGCGCAAGCTATTACTTCACTTTTAACTTACCAAAAACGGCGTCTCAATCTTTAAATCGAGTAACAATTCGTCAAAATGGTGGCAATTTAGTTGAATTCGATTCTGCCAGAACTAAAGCGTTTCTCAATGAGAAACCCAAAGAGAATTGTAAGTTGGGCGAAGTAAAAGTTGACAAAAAAACTCAGGAAGTTGACCTAGTATTCGATCCCCCAATTCAACCCGGTCAAACTGTAACGGTTGCCATTGGACCCTTTGAAAATCCTAGTGTTTCTGGGATATATAACTTTGGCGTGTCAGCGTTTCCTACAGGCGATAAACCCGAAAAGCAATTTTTAGGTTATGGTCCTTTGCGCTTTTTTGATGCTCGGTAAAGTTTGTATTATCAATAAAGCCAAGCCGCAACCGCTGGGGAGTTTTCTCTAGCGGTTTTTTCGTGAATATTCTTGACAATATAGTAATTCTCGGTTAAGCATGATTTCTCTGTATGGGCGTTGTATTGTAGTGCGGGGATCGTCTGCCGCGATCGCGCCGCTCGAACTTACTCATACAGCCTAACTAGGGCTAAAAATTCTCTAAAAAACTCAGGGGAAAAAAGTTAAGCACAAACGTTTGTATAGATGAATTCATGGAAGTATAGCGATAGGATTAGATTTCTATTAAGTTAATTTAAAAATCTGGAAATTGTATAAGTTTGTAGCAAATAATACTAAATGAAAGGGTAGCAACCACAAACAGATTTGGCTGTGCAGGATACTCCGAGAGCCAAAATCCCCTTGCTATGATGAGAGCTTATTTCCAATTCCCTGCGTAGATTGCCCTAGACGACATCTTGAGTGCATCTTGTGAGCTATTTATGGAAAACCCAAAAAAAGTATCTTCGCATAAGCATATTGTTTTAACATCCCATCCCGGTAAATCGGGTAAAAAATCCGTTTCCGTTCATTGGGGAGAAAGCGATCCGATTAAACGAGGACCCATTATTGGGACATTAGCGAACCCAAATCAACGGAATGCAATTGGCACGCATTCGGGATCTTATGGCGTTTATCGGGCACTTGCGATCGCATCTGGCGCACTCCAGGCAAATCACCGCGCCGATTTAACCAATACTTCTCCGGTTGTCCACATTGGGCCATATCCCAGTTGGGCAGATGCGAACAAAATTGTCTCACTCGATCCATTTGGAGCAATTGTGGGTGAAGTTTACCCTTCATTTTATGAAGAGGGGTACGATATTCGCCCTACCATTGCTGTCACCAAAGCTCACATTAATATGCCGGAATTGCAAGATTCTGTGGCAAAAGGGCGCTTGCAAGTTGATGGTCAAATTATCAAAAGTAACGGTAATTTAGTCGTCACAAAGGTCGCAATCGATCCAGTCTGGTATTTACCAGGGATTGCCAAGCGACTCAACATTGAAGAAAGCGATTTACGTCGCATTCTCTTCCAGCAAACAGGCGGGATGTTCCCAGAATTGGTAACGCGCCCAGATTTACACGTATTCTTACCACCGATTGGCGGCACGACGATTTATCTGATTGGCGATGTCGCCGCAATTACAGATCCCAACCGACTGCTTGCCGTGCGGGTACACGATGAATGCAACGGTTCAGATGTGTTTGGTTCCGATATTTGCACTTGTCGCCCTTATCTGGTGCATGGCATTGAAGTCTGCGTCCAGACGGCACAAGCAGGCGGCGCAGGGGTGATTGTCTATTTCCGCAAAGAAGGTCGTGCCTTGGGCGAAGTAACTAAATTTTTAGTTTACAATGCCCGGAAGCGTCAGGAAGGAGGCGATCGCGCAGATGCCTATTTTGCCCGGACTGAATGCGTGGCGGGACTTCAAGATATGCGGTTTCAAGAACTGATGCCGGATGTGTTGCATTGGCTAGGAATTACGCGAATTGACCGCTTGGTGTCGATGAGTGATATGAAATACAACGCGATTACAAATTCTGGTATCGAGGTAATCCAACGCATCCCGATTCCCGATGATTGGATTCCAGAAGATGCGTGGGTGGAAATTGCTGCCAAGCAAGCTGCTGGTTACTACACGCCGGGAGAGGTGCCCACTGCGACAACTCTGGCAGAAATTAAGGGACGGGGTTTAGGGGATTAGGTTTTTTAACGCAAAGGTACGCAAAGGTTTACGCAAAGGTACGCAAAGTTAATCTTTGCGTTTTTATTGTTTATGAGCAATTCTGAACGGGAAGCGATCGCATATTTGAGGAGTCCGGCGGCAATTCGGGAAAGATGCGATCGCCTCTTTCTTTTAGGCTGTGAAGACAAACTGCGTTACTTTCGAGTTGATTTAACCCAGTTAGAGAAATGCGCTGATTATGTCATCGGGGTAATGCGCGATGACTATCCCGATCTCGACATTCCTTTTCACAGCCGCTGGCGACATTTTGAAGTTGGAAATGTGCCTCGTCTTTTGGAACTCGAACAAGCTTTAACGAGACTGACTGGATTAGAAAAAGCGAAAGTTAAGTTTGATTTAGCGATTGTTAGCGTTTTACTGGATGCAGGCGCGGGCACTCATTGGCAGTATTGCGAACCAGAAACGGGACAAGTGTTTCGGCGTTCGGAAGGCTTAGCCGTGGCTAGCTTCCGAATGTTTTTTCAAGGTGCTTTCTCTAGTCACTCGAAATCACCATTACAGGTAGATGCTGATGGACTCCTACAGTTAACAGAAGACGCTTTAGTGCAAGGTTTCCAAGTTAGTGAAAAAAATCCGCTGGTTGGGGTGGAAGGGCGCGTTCAGCTGCTACAGCGTTTGGGACAAGTCCTCGCTCAAAATCCTAAGTTTTTTGGCACCGAAAGCCCGCGTCTTGGCAATCTAGTCAATTATTTGTGGGATAGCAGCAATCATGGACAACTGGCTGCGAGTAAGGTGTTGAGTGCAGTTTTGGAGGGGTTAGGGGAAATTTGGTCGGGGAGACTTGCGATCGCTGGGGTAAACTTAGGCGATGTCTGGATTCATTCAGCTTTATCGGGAGATAAGAAAAGCGACAATTATGTGCCGTTTCACAAACTCTCCCAGTGGTTAACTTATTCTCTTTTAGAACCTGTTCAGGAACTCGATTTAAAAATCACTGGGCTAGAGGAACTTACAGGTTTGCCCGAATATCGTAACGGCGGTTTATGCCTAGATACTGGATTGTTACAAGTCAAAGATTCAGCAGTTTTGCAGGAACGTCATCCAGTAGGTTCTGAGGTAATTGTAGAATGGAGGGCTTTAACGGTTAGTTTGTTAGATAAAATTGCCGCAACGATTCGACAAAAGCTGAATATGACTGCTGATGAATTACCCCTAGTAAAAGTTTTACAAGGAGGAACTTGGAGTGCGGGGAGAAAAATTGCCGCACAATTACGAGAAGGCGGCGTTCCTCCAATTGAAATTGCGAGTGATGGAACCGTGTTTTAATAGAAATTATCTGGTGAATATAGCAATGCTCTATTGGATGCAGTATGGTTTAACCCCACCCCTGCCCCTCCCCGTAAACAGGGAGGGGTTAAATATTCCCTCCTGCTTGTAAACGGAGAGGGGTTAAATATTCCCCCCCCTCCGTTCACGGAGAGGGGTTGGGGGTGAGGTTCTTTTATATATTGCACTCAAGTGAAAAGGAATTTTTGCTTATTTTTTGAGCCTGCGTAGGTAGGCTTTGTCTTTGTGCATCTTTCGAGAGGAATTTATTAATGAATGCTGAAGTCACTGTAATCGAACATCCCTTGATCCAACATAAATTAACCCTGATGCGGAAAACGGAAACTAGCACAGGAAAATTTCGCAATCTCCTCAAAGAAATCGGGATGTTGTTAGCTTACGAGGTGACGCGAGATTTACCGCTAAAATATGAAGAAATTAAGACGCCTATTGCCCCGATGTTGGCACCGATGCTGGCTGCTGAAAAGAAGATGGTGATTGTCTCAATTATGCGGGCAGGACAGGGGATTTTAGATGGAATTTTGGAACTGATTCCTTCCGCAAGAGTCGGACATATTGGTTTATATCGCGACCCGACTACTCATGTAGCGATTGAGTATTATTTCAAGGTTCCGAATGATATTGAACAGCGAGATATTTTGGTTGTCGATCCCATGTTGGCAACCGGAAATTCAGCCGTCGCGGCGATTGACAGAATTAAGGAAGTTAGCCCGATGTCAATCAAGTTTTTGTGCTTGCTGGCAGCACCAGAGGGGATTGCACACTTACGCCGCGAACACCCGGACGTGCCTATTTATACGGCTGCAATTGACGAAAAATTAGATGAACACGGTTATATTGTCCCAGGACTTGGGGATGCAGGCGATCGCTTGTACGGGACAAAGTAGCGATTTGCACTTAGGATTTGATGATTGAAATCAATTCGGAAATCTGGTTAACAACAAAAGTTGGGTTGAGTGGTAAACATTTTGCGCGATCGCCATAGCCATAAGTAGCCCAACAAGCATCTAATCCAGCATTTTTAGCAAACATTAAGTCTACATGACTGTCGCCAAATACTAAAACTTCGTTACTTTGGATGTCTGGATAAATTGGCTGGATGACTGAGTGGAATAATCTTGCATCCGGTTTGGTTGGCGTTTGTCCGTCATCGCCAATAACCAGATCGAAGTCAGTATTAATTTTTAGCTTTTCTACGGCAAGCTTTAAAAACTTAGTGTGTTTGACGCTAACAATTGCTAAGTTCAATCCCTCGGAGGATGCAGCTTGAATCACTTGCTTCACTCCCGAAAATAAATTGATTTTTAATAAACCTTCTGTTTGATAAAAGTGTCTGTAAGTTTGAATCCATGTAGGAATTTCTTCGGGCGCGATCGCTGGATGGAAAATCGGGAAAGCCTCGGCAAGCGTAACGCCAATGACTGAGCGAATCTGTTCCTCATCTGGCGGGTCGATGTTAAATGTCTGGAAGGTTTTAATAACGCAGGATATGATAGCCGGATGCGTAATGGCTAAAGTGCCATCAAAGTCAAAAATAATTAACTGATATCGACTCATTGTTCGCGACTTTCGGGAATGTAAGGAACACCGAGGGCTGCGGGAGGGGTTGATTTTCCAGCTAATCCCACTAGCGCCAACAGGGCAATGACATAAGGCAACATTACTAAAAATTGATAGGGAATATTCAGATTAAAGGCTTGAATTCGCAGTTGCAAAGCTTCTGTAGCACCGAATAACAAGCAAGCTAAAGCCGTACTGACGGGATGCCATCTGCCAAAAATCAAAGCTGCAAGGGCGATAAAACCTCTTCCTGCACTCATATCCTCTACAAAGAATCTGACGTGAACTAATGTTAGATAAGCTCCTCCTAAACCGGCGAGACAGCCGCTGAGAGTGACTGCAACATAGCGCAACTTGGTGACAGAAACGCCAGCCATATCCGCAGCACGGGGATATTCTCCAACGGCGCGTAAAGATAAGCCTAAACTTGTACGAAATAGCAGGTATGTACTCAGGGGAACTAACAGAAATAATAAGTAAATTAAGGGGTCTTGATTAAAGAGGAGATTCCCAATTATCGGAATATTCTTTAATCCGGGAATGCCGATGATTTGAATGCCTGGTAGCTGCTGCGCCTGACCGCTATTAAATAAGACACGCGACCAGAAAGAAGTTAATCCTGCTGCTGTAAGATTGATGGCAAGTCCAGATACTAATTGATCGACCCGCAAGGTAACGCACAGATAAGCATGAAGCAGTCCGACCAATCCCCCGACGACGATTGCTAACACCATTCCCAGCCAAACATTGCCGGTAAAAAATGCTCCTGCTGCACTCGCAAATGCCCCGGAGAGTAACATTCCTTCTAGTCCAATATTTAGCACTCCCGATCGTTCGGAAAAAAGTCCACCAAGGGCAGCAAAGGCTAATGGTACTGAGAGGCGCAGGCTAGCAATTAGATAGTCGGTGAAAAAGTTGAGAGTGTCCATGCTGAATGAGGAACCTCTCCCCCAACCCCTCCCCTGCAAGGGAAGGGGAGAAAGATCCCTTGCAGATAAAAAATTTCTTCTTCCCGCTCCGATTAGGAGCAGGAAGAGAGATGCGAAGGGGGCTGGAGGTTATGTTTTTTGTGGTCTCGTGTAGTAAAAATTAAATCCTTGCTTTCTTTACCTCATTGTGAAGGTTTGGGGGAAAGCGCGATCGCTTATGAGAGATAAACAGACGCGATCGCACTTAAACTGGCAGTGCCGGAGTCGTCTGAGAAGTCCCCGCCATCGCCCCAGAGTAAACCAGACCCCGTTGCATATCTAGGGTCAAAATCGCCCCATCCCGAATCATTTCCGTCGCCTTCTTGACGCCCACAATGACCGGCACCCCAAGGCGTAAGCCAATCACAGCCGCATGACTGGTTAGACTTTCATCCTCAGTAATAATCCCAGATGCCTTGCGAATTGCTTCCACATAATCGGCATTTGTGCCGGGTACTACCAAAATTTCCCCATGATTGAAATTTCCCACCTCTCTAGCAGTACGAGCCACTCGCGCTCGACCGCTCACCGATCCCTGACCAATCCCAATTCCCTTGCCAAGAATGGATGTCACCACCTCAACTTTAATCAGGTCGGTTGAACCAGAGATACCTTGGAGCGTCCCGGCAGTCATTACCACCAAATCTCCTTCAGCCAGCAGCTGTTTCTCCAGCGCCACATTGATTGCCGCTTGGAACGTCTGACCCGCAGAAGGCAAATCCAGCACTAGAAGCGGCTTCACGCCCCACACCATCTGCAACTGCCGCGCCACGTCCACATGGGGAGTGACTGCCAGAACGGGCGTAGAGGGTCGAAACTTAGAAACATTTCGAGCAGTGGCACCGCTTTTGGTCAACGACATAATCGCAGCTGCCCCTAGCTGCTCAGAAATTTGACCAACCGCCTGACTAATGGCATTCGTGATCGAGCGAGTGGTGCCCCGGACGTTCCGGGCGATTTGTTCTTGCTCGATCCGCACGGCAATCCGCGCCATCGTCTCCACCGCTTCGACGGCGTATTTACCCACCGCTGTCTCGTTGGAGAGCATCACGGCGTCGGTTCCGTCCAAAATCGCATTGGCGACATCGGAAATTTCAGCACGGGTGGGACGGGGATTGTTCACCATGCTGTCCAACATCTGAGTTGCCGTAATCACCGGAATCCCCAGTTGATTCGCCGTGGCAATCAGCCGCTTTTGCAGAATTGGGACATCCTCCGCAGGCAATTCTACGCCCAAGTCACCACGAGCCACCATGACACCATCGCTGAGCGAGAGAATCGCTTCCATTTGGTCGATGGCTTCGTGCTTTTCAATCTTGACAACCACCGGCACTTGCTTACCAGCGCTAGAAATCAGCTCTTTAATTTCCAGCACATCCTGGGGGTTGCGGACAAAGCTCAGCGCTACCCAGTCAACGCCTTGGTCAAGACCAAACATCAAGTCTTTACGGTCTTTGTCAGTTAGCGCCTTAATTGACAGATAGACGCCTGGGAAATTCACTCCTTTGTTATTAGAAAGTGGGCCGCCGACGACGACGCGACAGTGCAATTCCCGCGCCGTGCGGTCTACCTGCTCCACCCGCATTTCCACTTTGCCATCATCTAAGAGAATCATTGCCCCAGATGGGACTTCATCTGCTAGAGGTTCGTAGGTGACAGAGCTAATTTCTTGGGTGCCTGGGACAGGGTGACTGGTTAGGATGAAGCGATCGCCCTTATTCAGGACGATAGACCCCGTTTCAAACCGTCCCAAACGAATTTTCGGGCCTTGCAAGTCTTGCAAAATGCCCACCGGCTGATTCAGTTCAAAAGCCATCTGGCGGATCAAGCGAATGCTCCGCTGATGGTCTTCATGAGTTCCATGAGAAAAGTTGAGGCGCAGGGTCGTCGCACCCGCTTCAATTAAAGCGCGTAAGACCTCTGGGCTACTGGTAGCAGGGCCAATCGTTGCGACAATTTTTGTCCGGCGCTGGGGATTTCGCAGTTGCATGGGGCAAAATTCAGGGACAGAAGAGGACTGCGTGTAACAGGAAAGCAAAGGGATACTATCACATTTGTTCCAACTCCTATTAGGGCTTTGGAGCTGGTTCCCCTCTCTACTGTGTGGGTATTATACTAAAAAGCTTATTGATTTTACGGGTTTATCGGGTCGCTTCGGTCTTGGTTGAGGGGTTTCCCGGTCTCAGGTGCCGGTTTCTTTTGACCCTCAGCAAGCGGCTTGTAAACTAGACCGGAAGGCATAATTGTCCCGGTGAGATCGGCACCTGTCACGTCAAATGCTTCCTTCGCTTTGACTCCTTGTAGACTCGCATACTGCAAGTTCGCAAACCGCATCTTCGTACCGCTGAGGTTCGCGCCATTAAGAACCGCATTGTTCAAATTCGCATTTTCCAAGGTGGCTGCTGTAAGATCGGCTCCAGCTAGCACGACACTGGTGAGATTGGCATTGAGTAGATTGGCACCCTTCAAGTTGGCACCGCTGAGGTCATACCCAGTTAAGTTCACATTGCTCAAGTCACAAAATTGGCATTCTTTATAAATTAATAATCTCTGAACGTGTTCTGGATTCTCTGCTTTGACCGGCACTGCAAAGCAGACAGGCATCAACAGGGCAACAGCGAGGATTCCTGGTTTCATGGGAGGCTAGCCAACTGAGGAAATGAGTATCGATTGAACTGCCAAAACACCCTCTTGGTAGCCATGCGCGATCGCGCTATAGAATGCACAAAATCAGAACAAAAGAGTCAATGGGGATAGAATGCGATCGCTCAATATCCATTCAATCCAATGACACCTTTGAGCTTAGCATCCTTCCAGTTGGCACCCGTCAGGTTGGCATTCGCTAAGCTAGCTTGACCCAAATCTGTTTGAGTCAAGTTGGCATAACTCAGATTAGTATTTCCTAAATTGGCACCCCGGAGATCGGCACTGCTGAAATTGGTGTAACTCAAATTGGCTCCTGTCAAAATAGCATTCGTCAGATTGGCACTTTCTAGGTTGGTACCCATCATCGACGCACCGCTTAAATTGGCAGACCGCAAATTCGCCCCACGCAAGTTTACACCGCTGAGATTAGCACCGTTGAGATTGGTACTATCCAGATAAGCATCCTGGAGGTTAGCACCCGCTAAATTAGCGTTGGTAAGATTGGCAAGCGGCAGTTTGGCATTTGTTAAATCAGCATCGTTAAATTTAGCACCCGTCAAATTGGCACGATTGAAACCAGCACCCGTCAAATTGGCACCCGTCAAATTGGCATTTGTGAGCGTAGCACTTTGGAAATTAGCTGCTGTCAACGAGCCTTTTTGCAGATTGGCACCCGTGAGAATTCCACCATTCAAGTCAGCATTATTCAAAGAAGCCTGACTCAAATCAGCATTGCTCAAGTTGACACTATCCATATTGGCAGTCTCTAACTGGGCATTATTCAACTTGGCACCTGTCAGATTGGCACCAGCTAAGTTAACAATTTGCATCTGAGCGTCTTTTAGGTTTGCCCCGCCTAAATTGGCACCCGAAAGATTCGCTTCGATCAAATTCGCTTGTCCGAGATTTGCACCAACTAACTGAGCAAAATTCAGTTGAGTTTGGGCTAGCTGGGCACGCTCTAGCTTAGCGCCCGTGAGGTTCGCTGCATATAAGTTTGCCCCCCGCAATTTAGCGTCTGTTAAATCAGCAACAATTTTATTCGCCGCCGCCAATTTTGCCTGTCTCAAGTTCGCTTTTTCCAAATTAGCGGCAGTTAGTTTGGCACCGTTGAGCTGGGCACCCTCTAGCTTAGCGCCCGAAAGGTCAGCCGCCGTTAAATCCGCACCGTCAAGCTGGGCATTCTTCAAGTCGGCGTTTCTGAGGTTAATCCCCCTGAGTTGGGCATCTTTTAGGTCACATCCAGGGCAAGTTTTCAGCGTCAGTAACTTCTGCAAGTCTTTGGAGTTTGCCGCTTGGGCTGGGGTTGGTAAGCCAAGCGTTAACACTCCGACGGCTGAAGTCGCAGCTAAACAAACCAAGCCCGCCTTCGCGGGCTTAAGGACAGCAAATTGATTAACGAGTTTTGGGCGCATGGGGCAGTTCTTTGAGCCGCGATTAACAACTACTTAAGAGCCACGATACTGGATGCGGTAAATCCGGTTATTGGCTTCTTCCGTCAGCAGCAAACTCCCATCGGGTAGCACGAGTAACCCCACCGGACGCCCCCAGGTGGTTGGGACAGAGGGGTCTAGCAGGAACCCAGTGAGAAAGTCTTCATAGTAGCCCTGAGGACGCCCGTTAGAGAAGGGGGCAAAGACAATTTTGTAGCCGGTGCCTTGGTTGCGGTTCCAGGAACCGCGAAAGGCAACAAAAGCGCCATTGCGGTATTTTTCTGGAAAGGTATTACCGTCATAAAACTGCAATCCCAAAGCAGCCGAGTGGGCTTGGAACAGAACGTCGGGCGTCTTTGTTTTCGCTACCAGGTCGGGACGTTTGCTCTTTCCGTTGACCAGATGACGCGGGTCAAGGAGATTTGGTGCCAGGTAGGCGTAAGGCCAGCCATAGAATTCTCCCTGTTGGATGCGGGTTAGGTAGTCGGGTACCAGGTCGTCGCCTAGTCCGTCTCGTTCGTTCACGGCGGTATAAAGTTCGCCAGTGGTGGGGTGAAAGTCGAGTCCGACTGGGTTCCGTAAACCGGAAGCAAAAGTTTGCTGGTTGGAACCGTCTAGGTTCATCACCTGTACTGAGGCGCGGGGGATGGGTTCTTCTGAAGCGTTGGATGCCGACCCAACTGAGACATAAAGCTTTTGCCCATCGGGTGAGGCAACGACGTTGCGCGTCCAGTGCTGGTTGTAGCCGCCAGGGGTTAATTCAGCGATTTTTTCGCCGGTTCCGGTAAGTTGCTGTTGTCCTTGAGTGTAGGGATACCGCCGGACTTCGCCTGTGTTGCCGAGGAAGAAGGATCCGCCCGCAAAGGTCATACCAAACGGGATATTTACCCCATTTTGCGAACTGGCGAAGGTTTGGCGGACATCAGCGACACCATCGCCGTTAGTGTCGCGCAGCAAGCGAATCTGGTTTTGTCGCGTTTCGGTCACTAACACGTCACCGTTCGGGGTGAGTGCCAGCCAACGGGGTGCATCTAATCCATCGGCAAAAACGTTGACGACGAAACCAGCCGGGACGCGCAGGGTGGGGTTTTGCGGGATAGGCACCACATTGGGCGAGTTGGAGGCACTGTCGCTGGCGTAGGGTTTGGGTAAGTTATCGAGGGTGATGCGAATCGGTTGGGGTGTGAGTGGTTCGGTTCGCACCACGTTGTTGGTCTGCGCCGCTTGGGAAAGCTGTTGGTTCGGCTGTGCCGGAGTTTCTGTCGGTTGTTGGCTTGGTTGGGTTGTCTGGGGGTCGAGAGATGCCTGAGTTGAGTCACAGGCGGCTACTGTAGTCAGGATGAGCAGCAGCAGCAAGAAACGTATCGATTTCATGTCAAAAGGTGGGAACTCTAATTCCAGGGTAGTCATTGAAGACTAGAGTGCGATCGCGCTCATGCGAAGCGAGGCGTTAGCCTAGCGCAGAAAAAGTCAGTTCGCACTCTTCGTTTCAGATCGAGTATTTATAGCAATCGCCAAGGTAATTAGGACGACAAGCATAAGACATGCTCGATTGCATCTCGCAAACAATTAAACTGGTCGAGTTGTTTGCGGATGCGGCTCTTGAGCCAAGACCA
>NZ_JACJOQ010000157.1:0-4685 GCF_014695635.1 Coleofasciculus sp. FACHB-712
TCTCCAATGGCATAAATATTTGGATCTGAAGTTTGGCAAGAATCGTTGATAACGATCCCGCCGCGATCGCCTACTGCTAATCCACATCCTCTCGCGATTTCATCGCGAGGGCGAATTCCCGCAGAAAAGACAATCATATCTGTCTCTAACTCTTCACCATCAGCAAAGGTCATTTTAGTAACCTTGCCATCAATGCTGACAATTTCCGTTGTAGATTTATTAGTATGAATCGAAACCCCAAGTTCTTCTATCTTGTTGCGAAGGATGTTGCCACCGACATCATCAATTTGTAGTGGCATTAATCTGGGTGCGAACTCAACAACATGGGTTTTTAAACCCATATTTTTGAGAGCGTTCGCACATTCCAAACCTAATAATCCACCCCCAACGACGACACCAGTTTGGCAATTTTTCGCATAGGATGACATTGCCTCAAGGTCATCTATTGTCCGGTAGACAAAATTACCTTTCGCATCATTCCCTTTAATTGGCGGTACAAAAGGATAGGAGCCTGTTGCCAGAACAATTTTGTCATAGGCAATTGTTATCCCATTCGCTGATGTAACTGTTTTTTCTTCCCGGTTAATCGCAACTGCCTTATCACCGATATGGATTTCAACTCCATTTTCTTGGTACAAACCCGGTTGAACTAACGATAAATCTGCCGCAGTTTTGCCTGAAAAGAAACCACTCAAATTAACCCGATCGTAAGCAACACGAGGCTCTTCGCAAAATGCGATCAAGTTCCATTCCTGCGTCGCTCCTTTAGCGATCATCAGTTCTAGAAACTTGTGTCCTACCATACCGTTGCCGATAACAATAAGATTCTTTTTGCCGGTCATGCAGTTTTATAACGCCTATTTTTACAATCTTCTTAATTAGTCCTATAAAAGATTTCAAAGTAAGTTTGTAAAAATTGTTACACTAAACTGTTTGGCTATGCAGTGTGCGAATGATCCCGATTGTGTTTTTGCATGAGGAGTGAAAACTTTATACAAATGTGGGTCAATTTAGCAGCAATACTCATTTCAAATTTGTTTGTAGAACCCCGCATTCAGCATCAAACTATTGGGGCAATGCCTACACAAGGCTAAGTTAATTTTTCCCCGATTTCAGGCAAAAGTTTTACCGATGTAGCTTCTAACTGAAGCAGGGTGGGCATTGCCCACCCTGCTCAACGAAAATGTGAGTTAAGTGTTTTATTCTTCTTTTGGGCCAAAAACCATTTGTAGAAGCACTGGCTGACCGTCGGCGCGGTGATATTTATCTGCCCAATCCCGGATGACCATATCCAGTTCTTGCATGGCTGCCTCAATGCGATCCGGTGGAATATCGAGTTCCTCTAGTATCCGCATCACATTTAGCTGTCGGTCTGCCCAATCTTTCATCAGTCGGAAGTAGCGGGCAGTATCCTCAATCATGATATAAGTGCGTTCTTCGTCCTCAGCGGGTGAGTAGGAAGCGCGAGTGAGGGCGTAGAAGGGCAATCCCCAAGGAGAATCAATTCGCGTTACCGTGCCGGAATAGATTAAGCGCCGCTTGATGTGTTCGGCGAATGCTTCGCTTAGAGGAATGCGGCGTTCTTCTGGCAAGTCTTCCTGGGAACGACTGTGGAGAAATTCAATTAATTCTAGAAACTGAAAAGCGTTGATTAGCTGGGCATCCGGCAGATTATTTGGCAGTTTTTCCTCAAGGTATCGCTTTTCGTCAGCGGTCAGGTTGGTGCTATAGATGCGCGATCGCCCCGGTTGCCACGGAAACTGCTCCATCCAAACATAGGGAAACTGAATTAAATACCGAGGTTCTTGGGAACCCAGCATCTTCAGCAGTTTCCCTTCGGTCAGCGCTTGCCGAACTTCCTCGACGATGACTTTGACTCGCTTCGGCTCAATGTGGTGCAGGTGCCCCGTCATCCGGATATTTTGACCCTGCTCCAAATAAGTCATGTAAATCGCGCACTTTGCTGCCGTGGCAGCAGCATCCAGGAAGGCTCCGTGTCGGTGCCCGCCGGTTCTCATCGCACTAAAGGCCAGATAAAACATGATCTGATCCATCGCACCGGGGCTAAGGCTTTTGATCAGATCCAGGTCGTTGCTCATATCAGGGGTGATCGCATCGCAAGGGGACAAAACACTGGTTCCTTGGTGAAAATGGTGAAAAGCTTATGTTTCCACATTTGCAGTGAGTTCAATTCACTCGCTGAAACTATTGAACTCTAAGCACCCCGATAGCATGAACGTAAATAATCTCTAATTATAGAAAAGGACGGCCTAATATATAGCTTTTGTCAGGGAATAAATTCTCCGTGACAGGCAAAATTAGACAAATAGTGCCCCAAGTACACTGGCACAAACCTGCTAGAGCTTAGTTTGCTGCCTTCAAATGAGCTTTCATCGACCTCAGTCGCAAGGTGAAAAGCGGATCGATGACTTGTTCAGATTTGGCTAAATAGAGGATAATTCTAGACGATAGAGATATATTCGGGCGAAAACGCATCTCGGCGTCCGGTTCCTTTATCCGGAGACGGTTCGTTCCCACGTTTCAGCGATACGGCTAGCTCGGAAGACGTGGATGGCAGTTGCTTGGCAGAGGCGGACTCGATCCCTAAGAAATTACCTGAAGAGATTGATAGTAAGCTCAACAACATGATAGAGGTGTAAGGGCGCATAGCAGATGTCCGTGTCAGGGTTATAGTCCCTGATACGGAGTTCTTGATCGTTAACCAGGAAAAATTTCGGTTAGAGCTTAGTCGGTTCCGATTGAGTTCTGCTTTTGTTTAAGGTTAGAGGTACGATGCCTAAGGCTCAAAAATGAGTGCGATCGCTCCCAGGAGCAATAATTTTTTCCACAATCAACCATTTGCCCGATTGATTGAGATATCCGCACACAGAGAGCATCTGCCGATCGAGGCAGGTTTGGAGTTCTCGGTCTACTTCTGGGCGCAAGGCGATCGCTATCCAGGTTTGCTCTTCCCCAGCAGATGGCTCCTTTACAGTGAAGGTGTAATCTTGCTCGGCATGGCGATGGAACACACCACAGAAGAGTGCTGAGTTTGAAGCGGATTCTTCAATGCTTCCGCCAACCGCTTCCCCATCTCTGTGTTTCGTAAAGGGTGAGGGAACTTCCACATATTTTGAATCCTGTGGCGTCTGGGGTTCCAGGTAAGGGCAGTTGCCATCAGAGGGATAGGTGTCAGGACGATCTAAGTAATCCCGTTGCCTGTGCAGCCAGTCGGCGCGATCGCGCGGTAAATTGAACAGCGGGAAAATCGCTGCTGGCGATCGCTCATCTTGTAACAATGCTTC
Organism: Coleofasciculus sp. FACHB-712; assembly: GCF_014695635.1. Lineage (NCBI taxonomy): Bacteria > Bacillati > Cyanobacteriota > Cyanophyceae > Coleofasciculales > Coleofasciculaceae > Coleofasciculus > Coleofasciculus sp. FACHB-712. Next base: position 3,306 of record NZ_JACJOQ010000157.1, read on the forward strand.
TTGCAGGACTCGGACAGGTAAATCTCTGGGTTGACAACTTCGCTGCACGCAAAGCGCCGCCGCCATTCCCGCCGCCTGACCAATATTCATGACGATGGGCTGTAACCGGGTGGAACCGTTGGCAATATGGGAGACGGAGATATTTTTTTCGCAAACCAGCAGTCCATCCACAGACTCTGGAATTAGACAAGTGTAGGGAAGGGTGAAAGGAGTGCCAGTCCAGCGTCCACCCCAGCGAATTGATTTTGGTTTAACAAGAAAGTTGTAGTTAGGGTAATGGTGGTCGTTGGGGTAGTTACCGAAGGCGATCGCATTCACCTCCCCAGTCGCATCCACAGGTAGGGGTGCAACCTTTCCCCCCGCTACTGGCAAGATATCCTGCTCTCGCACGGTCGCGAGTCCTATAAGGCGTCTGCTTTCTCGAAAGTAAGGGTGTAGGGCATAACCACCTCCACCGAGAGAGTTTTGAGTTTTGATTGAGTTTTGATTGAGTTTGGGAGTCAAGGGTGAGGGAAAGATTTGAGTTGCTAAGCCGTAACGCCGCCCCAGCTTAGTTTGAATAAAGCGGACAAAGCTTTGAGTGTGCCACAGACTCTCTTGAAGAAATTGATGCCACGCCGCCTCCGACTCTATCAGACGTCCCACTCCTTCCCCATAGTCATTGCCGCACAGGGGCCAGTTGATCATGAAAAGATTCCCTGGTAAACGCCCATAATTGAGAAACTTCTCCCAACCGTAGCGATCCCAGCTACCTTGGAAGGATGAAGGAGGAAGGATAAAAGATGAAGGAGGAGGGGGAATTTCCGGCGCACTTGCTTCCTCACCAAAATCTTGCATAATTGCCACCCAAGTGGGAGCCTGCACTGGGTATCGCTGAGTCAATTCATTGTGAGAAACAGGCGCACTGGGTTCTCCAAACTCCGATTGCAATTCCCATCCCCAGCGGTAGGGCACAGATGCTAGAGGCAACAAGTCTCCCAGTTCGGTGCCATCTAGGGTGATTTTGGAATGAACGGTGAAATCGGCAAATCGAACCCCAAGGATGCGATCGCCTGTTCGCAAAACCTCTAAGGGCACTTGCCCCGCAACCCAGTCTAGATTTGGCAATTTTCGTACCCAATCGGCAAATATTTGGGCACCAATCCGGGGATCGTAACTAAACAGACTCACCCAACTATTGTTTAAGCCTCCCATTTGCCGAGAACGCAATTCCCCTAAAAACTCACCCCAAAGCCCCGTCTGAAAGGCAGCAAGTTCATTACCATCCGGGGCAGCAACCCCCGCTGAGGTGAGCATTCCCCCCAGCCAGGTAAATTCACTCACCAGCATTGTCTTGGCACCGCGACGGGCAGCTTGTATCGCAGCTGCGGTTCCTCCCGT
>NZ_JACJOQ010000158.1:0-10589 GCF_014695635.1 Coleofasciculus sp. FACHB-712
CAGGCTGAGAGATGGGGGGCTGAGTTAGTTACCGAGGATGTGATATCGGTGGATTTGAGTCAGCGTCCTTTTACTGTTCGGTCTGAGGAACGAGAAGTTAGAACTCATAGTATTGTAATTGCTACGGGGGCGACGGCGAAGAGGTTAGGGCTGCCCAACGAGCATGAGTTTTGGAGTCGGGGGATCTCGGCTTGTGCGATTTGTGATGGTGCGACACCGATCTTCCACGGTGCGGAACTGGCTGTGGTTGGTGGGGGTGACTCGGCGGCTGAGGAATCAGTTTACTTGACTAAATATGGCGATCGCGTTCATATGCTGATTCGCGGCGACAAGCTGCGGGCAAGTAAAGCGATGCAGGATCGGGTTCTGAATAACCCCAGAATTACCGTTCACTGGAACTCTCAGCCAGTGGATGTTGTCGGTGAAGATGGTCGGATGACCGGGATTAAGCTCAAACATACTCAAACGGGTGAAGAGAGTGTTCTCCCTGTTAAAGGATTGTTCTACGCGGTTGGTCATCAGCCCAACACCTCCCTATTTAAGGGGCAGATGGAATTGGATGAAGTTGGTTACATCGTGACGAAGCCTGGTTCGGTGGAGACGAGTGTAGAAGGTGTCTTTGCTGCGGGGGATGTCCAGGATCGTGAATATCGTCAGGCGATTACTGCGGCGGGTACTGGCTGTATGGCGGCAATGTTGGCGGAACGGTGGCTATCTGTTAATGGTTTGCTCCACGAGTATCGTCAGCAGATACATACGTCTGAAGAGCCAGATACACCGGCAGATGAGCCTGGTGATAAGATAGCTGAGCTGAATCCAGAAGCGGCGTTTAACCCGCAGGCGACGAGGCATGAGGGTAGCTATGCGTTGCGGAAGCTATTTCATGATAGCGATCGCCTGCTGATGGTCAAATACGTCTCGCCCAATTGCGGACCTTGCCATACGCTAAAGCCGATCTTAAATAAGGTGGTGGATGAGTTCGATGGCAAAATTCACTTTGTAGAAATTGACATCGCGGAAGATAGAGACATTGCCGAGAATGCTGGTGTTACCGGAACGCCTACAGTGCAGTTCTTCAAAAACAAAGAATTAGTGGGTGAGATGAAGGGCGTTAAGCAAAAGAGCCAGTTCCGCCAAATGATTGAGCAATATGTCTAGCAAGGGTTTTAGGAATCAGGCGCATAGAATTCGCAGCTATACCAACAAAACCCGCTAGACAAGGGTTTAAAATGAAGTCCGCGTAGCATCCGGACTTCGCTTTCTGTTCCCTTCTTCTGAAGGGGGGTTGGCGTAGCCGCGATTTATCATCGCCAGGATATATTGATGACCCCGACAAAACTTCCCTTACCTCGACTTTTACGTTTATCTGGGCGTCCCAGTCTCTCCATGCAGATGATGCGGGTGGGAATTGTTATCACCTTGATGTTCGTGCTAATAGCTTTTCTCACTCCCGCATTTCAGGCTTGGGGATGGGTGCAAAATCCCTTGGAGTCCTTAGCTAATCCGATTCATGAGCCGCCCTCGTGGCGTCATTGGTTTGGTACCAGTCGCCAAGGGTACGATGTTTTCTCGCGGACGCTGTTTGGGAGTCAAGCGGCGCTGCAAGTGGTTATCTTAGCAACCGTGTTGAGCCTTGTCATCGGGGTGCCGTTGGGTTTAGTCAGCGGTTATTTGGGTGGTAGGTTGGATCGGGTGCTGCTATTTTTGATGGATACAATTTATACGTTACCGGGGCTGTTGCTGTCGGTGACGCTGGCGTTTGTGGTGGGACGAGGGGTCTTAAATGCCGCGATCGCGCTCAGCATTTCCTACATTCCCCAATATTATCGAGTCGTCCGCAACCATACGGTTAGTGTTAAAACAGAACTGTTCATCGAAGCCGCTCAAGCAATGGGGGCAGACACTTGGAGGGTTCTCTCTCGCTACCTGTTTCTTAATGTGATTCAGAGCGTGCCTGTATTATTCACTCTGAATGCTGCCGATGCAATTTTGATTTTGGGCAGTTTGGGTTTTCTAGGGTTAGGGCTTGCCGATCAGGTTCCAGAATGGGGCTACGATCTCCGTCAGGCGCTGGATGCTCTGCCTACTGGCATTTGGTGGACAGCGCTTTTCCCAGGCTTAGCGATGACGCTGATGGTGGTAGGGTTGTCTCTGGTGGGAGAAGGATTAAGCGAGTTTGTGAATCCCCGGTTGCGGAGAGAAAATTGGAACCAAAAATCCCCTGAATAGAGTCAAATATTTTATCGGTAATGGGTAATCGAAACCTTTTTATACAATGACCCATTACCAACGATCCATTACCAATAAGCACTGCTGCTGAGATATGAAAGACAATATTTCTTTAATTGCTGCCGCTACAGGTGGTTTTATGTTATCTATTGCGATCGCTGGGATACTTAGGGCGGCACCTGTCACAGGTTTGAAGGTGCAAGCCAGTCCCAACACAGCCCAAGTAGCGGATTTGCAGCTTAAACCTGTTTATCCCGATGAAACTGTTAGTTATACCCTGAATGAAAGGTTTTCTGTAAAAAATTCAATGCGCGTTCTTCCACAAATTAAGGGGGCGTTGAATAGTTTTCACACTTTGACGGAAAAAAGTAAATCTGCTTTGGGAGAAAAAGCTATCTCTGAGGTAGGGAATACTGATTGGGAAGTTCAAAACTTGGGCTTTACTAACTGGGTTGCTTCCGTTGAAGGGACAATTAAAAAGCAAGATTATCAGATGAAAAAGCTGGAGTTTGAATTAGCGAAAAAGCAGTATGAAGACAAAGAAATTGTAAAAGCAGTATTAGACCAGAAAGCGGTAAGTTATCAGCAGGCTAAGCAAGAATTTCAAAAGTTCTGGAATTCCTTTAAAATTTCAGACTGATATTAAGGGTCGTGGATTAAATAACTGACGAACTTCACCTTCTGTAGGGGCATTGCATTGCAATGCCCCTATAGAAGAAATTGGGACTTTATAAATCAGCTCTAAAGGTTGGGAAAAGTGACAAATGGCATGAATATAGATAAGTGGTATTAGTTTTTGGAAATTAGAAGAACGGTTGTGGTGAATCGGGAAGTAATTGGCATTGATCTGGGAGGAACGGCAATTAAGCTGGGGAGGTTCCGCGAGGATGGGACTTGCTTGGAGTCGTTGAGTGTGGCGACACCGCAACCGGCAACACCGACAGCGGTTTTGGATGCGATGATAGAAGCGATCGCGCATCTCGATCCGGAAAGACACGCGATCGCGCTCGGTATCGGTACCCCTGGTCCCGCCGATGCATCCGGTCGAATTGCTAGAGTCGCGATTAACCTGGCAGGCTGGCATGATGTACCCCTGGCAGATTGGTTAGAAGCCAAAACAGGTTTACCCACAGTTCTCGCCAATGATGCTAACTGTGCTGGGATGGGAGAAGCTTGGTTAGGAGCTGGACGCCATTACCGGAATTTGATTCTGCTAACACTTGGTACAGGTGTGGGGGGTGCGATTATCCTCGATGGGAACCTGTTTGTGGGTCATCAAGGTGCCGCCGCTGAGCTAGGATTAATTACCTTAAATCCAGAGGGTCCGCCCTGTAATAGCGGCAATCAAGGCTCTTTAGAGCAATATGCCTCAGTAGCCGCCATTCGCCGCCGCACGGGGTTAGAACCAGAGGAACTGGGCAAGTTGGCAAGGGCAGGCGACCCGCAAGTATTAGAATTTTGGCAAAGCTACGGACGCGATCTCGGTGTTGGATTATCGAGTCTCATTTATGTTTTAACGCCGGAAGCGATTGTCATTGGCGGCGGCGTTAGTGCAAGTGCAGAATTTTTCTTTCCGGCTGCACTTGCAGAAATTGAGCGGCGGGTGCTGAAGAGTTCCCGTGAGGGTTTGCACCTATTAAAAGCTGAGTTAGGCAACCAAGCTGGAATGGTTGGGGCGGCAAAATTGGCTTGGCAAATTTTGAAGACTGAAAGTTGAGGGTTGAGGGCTGGGGACTGAGGGTTGAGGATTGAGGAGTGTTAGTCTCAGCACTTGTCGTTCTCCCTACTGGTTAAAATGAGTGCCCGGTTTTCTGTTTGATATATTCCAAAATTTTCTGATAGCAATCCGGGTCATTCTGCTTGTTGATAATGATGGGAATAGCACTATTCGGCAACCAGAACGTGAGCCTACCGTTAGAAGAATAGGAAAAGCTACTGATACGGTTGAGATCGACTACATATTCATTCCGTTCATAACTAACTTTGATCCAAGATGCTGCCAGTGAATGGAAGCTAACTTGTTGAATATAGTCCATTACTTGCTGATAGCCATCCGGGTTACTTTGACGGTTGATAATAATTGGGATGGCACTATCAGGCAACCAAAAAGTTACCTTACCGTTCGGGGTGCAAGCGAAGGCACTGATGCGGTCAAGATCGATTACATATTCATTTCGCTCATAACTCACTTTAATCCAATACGCCACATGACCTCCTCACATTAAGGTGAGTTCTGGCACTGACAACGCTCCCCCGCGCAAGTGGTTGGTGGAAAGCAGGACGTGAAGCGATCGCTTTCCGTCCTGCTGGAATTGCCAGCAACTGTTAAGATACCTCAGCTGCTTGGAGCGTCGCATCTTCTTGGGTAGGCTGTGAGGAGTCAGAACGAGCAAGTCCGGGGTCAAGCTGGGCTAGTGCCGCTTGAATCAATCCCTGGAACATCGGGTGGGGATTACTGGGTCGAGAGCTAAATTCCGGGTGGAATTGGGTGGCAATAAAGAAAGGATGGTTAGGTAGTTCAATAATTTCCACTAATCGCCCATCCGGCGAGGTACCGCTGATCGCATAGCCGGTTTCTAAAAACAGGTTGCGATAAGCATTATTAAACTCATACCGATGCCGATGCCGTTCGTAAACCACTTCTTCTTGATAGAGCCGGAAGGCTAGAGTATTGGGCGCTAAACGACAAGCATATAGCCCCAAGCGCATCGTGCCGCCCAAATCCACCACATCTTGCTGTTCCGGTAACAGGTTGATCACCGGATTCGATCCATTCGGGGCAAATTCAGCACTATTGGCATCTTCTAATCCTGCGACGTGTCGCGCCCATTCAATCACCGAACATTGCATCCCCAGACACAAACCGAGGAAGGGGATCTGGTTTTTACGGGCGTATTCAATCGCCGCAATTTTGCCATCGACACCCCGAACGCCAAAACCTCCAGGTACTACAATGCCGTTCACACCAGCCAGGTAAGTTTCGGCACTGCCCGATTCGATGCTTTCCGAGCTAACCCAACGGAGGTTAAGGTCACAATTCACTGCGATCGCTGCATGGCGCAAAGCTTCCAACACTGAGAGATAGGCATCTGTTAACCTTACATATTTACCAACGATGGCAATCTCTATCCGGTGAGTTGGATGATATAGGCGATCTACTAAGATTTTCCACTGGCTCAAGTTGGGTTGGCGTTGCTCTAGTTGCAACAATTCTAGGGTTTGCTGTGCTAGTCCTTCCCGTTCTAAAATCAACGGCACTTCGTAGATACTTTTGGCATCTTGGGCTGTAATCACGCACTCGACGGGAACATCGCAGAACTCTGAGATTTTTTCTTTGAGTCCTGGGTGTAGAGGGCGATCGCATCTACAAACTAAAATATCCGGTTGAATCCCGATCGACCGCAATTCCTTCACCGAATGCTGCGTCGGCTTGGTTTTCATCTCCCCTGCTGAGGGAATCCACGGCATCAGGGTTACGTGCATATACAGCACGTTATGACGCCCCACATCTTTGCGGAACTGACGAATTGCTTCCAAAAATGGCAGGGATTCAATATCGCCCACCGTGCCGCCAATTTCCGTAATCACCACATCCGGGTTAGTATTTTTGGCAACTCGCTGGATGCGATCTTTGATTTCATTCGTAATATGGGGAATTACCTGGACGGTGCCCCCCATATAATCGCCACGACGCTCTTTATTGAGTACCGCTTGGTAAATCGAGCCAGTTGTGACGCTATTGAGCCGAGACATGGACGTATCGGTGAAGCGTTCGTAGTGCCCCAAGTCCAAATCCGTCTCGGCACCATCTGCCGTTACGAACACTTCTCCGTGCTGAAAAGGACTCATCGTCCCCGGATCGACGTTAATATACGGATCTAATTTCAGGATAGAAACCGAATAGTCACGCGACTTCAGCAAGCGTCCTAAACTTGCTGCTACAATTCCCTTGCCGATACTGGAAACCACGCCGCCGGTGACAAAGACAAACTTAGTCATAAAATGCTTAAAAGAAGAGCCATGTCGGCAACCCACCCCGTTAATTGTGCCACAGTCTTAACGAGTTGTTCGTTGCTTGTTGTTTGCAGTCTGCGATCGGTGATCGCTGGTTTGTAAAACCTTGGCAGAGTGGCTTTGTTGGCTGCCTTATCACCTATCCTATAGGAACGATAACAAGGCTAACAGTTGCTTTGCGATCGCTTATAGACCTTCAAACCCCTCAAAGGACTGACGACGGACAATTCCCACGCTTGGGCGATCGCGCTTTTGGTACGGTTTAACCCCTGAGTGACACTATTTTTGGCTTTGACTGATACCTCCCGACTTCGCTGCTAGCATTCTGGTATTAGCACTTTGCCTTTACCGGAAGTTAGACGAAATCGATAGCTTCGTTCCTTTCAATGCCATCAATCCCACTCGTTTTCCTGCCAATTAGATTCTAAACTATTGATACCTGGTAATGCTTCGACCTCTGTAAATTGCTTGATAATTAAAATACTATTAACTGGATAATCGGTGGGCTAAGACACTAGACATGGCTAAAGTTTACGATGAATTAAATCAGAATCTCCGAGACTTTATTCAGGAGCAGAAAATCTTCTTTACCGCGACTGCACCGAAAGAAGGTCGGATTAATTTGTCGCCTAAAGGAGTAGATACTTTCCGCTGTATTGATAATAATACAGTGGCTTACCTTGATTTAACTGGGAGTGGCAACGAGACCTCCGCTCATTTACATGAACCAGGAAATGGGCGGATGACGATCATGTTTTGCAGCTTTTCTGAAAAGCCTTTGATTCTTCGTTTATACGGTCAGGGAAAAGTAATTTTTCCAAGACATGAAGCTTGGGACAAATTTTATTCCTTGTTTACGCCAATCTTAGGAGAACGTCAGATCGTGGTACTTGAGATAAAATCAGTACAAACTTCATGCGGATATGGCGTGCCCATTTATGAACTGAAAGAAGAAAGAAAAACTATCAGAGAATGGGGTGAAAAAAAAGGGAAACAAGGAATCTTTGACTATTGGTGCGAAAAGAATCAAAAGAGTATCGATGGACTCCCCACAAAACTTTTACAAGATTAAAGAAACTTTTTTACTAATTTTATCCTCTAATTGATGTAAGGAACTTAGGATTTAACATGAGAAACATCCTGGGATTGGCTGTATTAGGGGTGGTTATGGCAGCACCAGTATCGGCAAAACAATCTCTTTACGTTTCCTATCCTCCTGCTAGCCATAAAACCACAGCTGACCGAATTTTCTTAATTGGCACAGCTCCACCGCCAGGAAAAGTGTTGGTGAATGGGAAAGCGATCGCGCGGAGCAAACAGGGGCATTTTGCTCCCAGTTTTCCGTTAAAGCCGGGAGAGAACCTCTTTACGGTGAGCTATCAAGGTCAAGCCGTCAAACTTAAAGTTACGCGGGCTGCCGCCCACCCGGAGCCACCAAAGGGGTTGGCATTTGCCAAAGATTCCCTGACTCCATCGCAGGATCTCGCCAGACTGCCGGGTGAGTTGCTGTGTTTCGGCGCAGTTGCTCCTGCTGACGCCAATGTTTCCGTCAATTTGGCGAATCAAACGATTCCGCTGACTAACCAGCAGCAGGTTGTACAGCTACCAGCGAATTCCGCTGCCTTAACTGCACAAAATCAGCCCTATGCTGTCGCTGGGGCAGGACACTACCTGGGTTGTGCAGCAGCGGCGGCGGCGGCTGATTTGGGTCGTCCCCAGTTCAAAGTAGAAAAAAATGGGCAGATTGTGAGTCAGGAGGGACCGGCGAAGATTCAGATTCTCTCTCCAGCACAGCTAGAGGTGGCTGAGGTGATTGTTGATGCCGGGGTCGCCCGAACCGGGCCAAGTACAGATTATTCTCGCCTGACACCGCTGCCGAAAACTACGCGAGCTACAATTACAGGTCGAGACGGGGAATGGGTGCGCTTGGACTATGGCGGCTGGATTAACAGTAAAGAAGTTCAAATTGTCAAAGGTTCGGTGCCACCGCGATCGCTGATTCGCAGTATTCGCGCTCGGAAGATTGCCGGTGCTACAGAAGTCATTTTTCCCTTACAAGTGCCGGTACCGCTCGTTGTGCAGCAGGGCGATCGCACGTTGACATTAACGCTGTATAACACGACGGCGCAAACGGATATCATTCGCCTCGACCCCGATCCCGTTATTTCTCGCCTGGATTGGCAACAGGTCGCCCCAGAAACCGTTCAATATACGTTTAATCTCAAATCCGCCCAGCAATGGGGTTATACGGTGAGATATGAAGGCACGAGCCTGATTTTATCTCTGCGCCATCCCCCTCGTCTCACCTCTGGCCCCTCCCCTCTCCGTTCTCAGTCTTCCAACAAGCCTTTATCTGGAATCAAAATTGTTCTCGATCCCGGACATGGCGGTGAAGACAGTGGCGCAGGAGGGCCAACCGGCTATCCCGAAAAAGAGGTGACGCTCACCATGTCAAAGCTGATCGCCACTCAGCTAATTGCACGGGGTGCCACAGTGTACCTGACGCGGGAAGTTGATAAGGCGGTGTCGCTGCCAGAACGGGTGGCAATTATTGACGCAGTGAAACCGGCAATTTCGCTTTCAATTCACTACAATTCCCTCCCCGATGAAGGAGATGCCCAGAATACGCAGGGTTTTGGGACTTTTTGGTATCATCCCCAAGCCCACAGCTTAGCGATGTTTCTGCATAACTACATCGTGACTCAGGCGGGGCGTCCTTCCTACGGCGTTTTTTGGGATAACTTAGCCCTCGCGCGTCCTGCCTCTGCACCCTCTGTATTGCTGGAATTAGGTTTTATGAGCAATCCGGAAGAATTTGAATGGGTGGTCAATCCGCAAGCGCAGCAGAAGATGGCGGCAGCGATCGCAGAAGGCGTTACCCAATGGTTCAAAGTCGCTCGGTAAATACTCTTGTCGGCAGTAGGCTGGGTATGGGCATTCCATTTGCCATAATTTGGGCAATGAATTCCCATCCCAGCAATACTAATTAAGTGCCTAATCGGAAGTCTTCGCTTCTGCGGCTTGTTTGGCTTGCTCAATTGTCAAACTTAAAGCCTCTGCGACCTGTTCCACAGTCAACCCTAATGCCAATAATCGAGGCACTGCTTCTAACTTAGCTTTCAGTTCACCTTCTTGCAGTCCTTCTTCTTTAGCTTCCTGCATGACATCTTGAAAGTATCTAGTCTGCTTTAACTCACTGAATCCAAACATTGCTTCCATCTCCTGGCGAGTCATTTGTGGAAACTTGTACAAGACTATTGTCTCAATCAACTCTATAAGTTGCCGCCTGACCCCTTCATCAGCAATTTCTTGGCTGGCTTTATTAAGTAACTGCCTTGCCAAGTCAGCGGCTTTCTTTTTAGTCTCTACAACTAATTTCACCACGCCCACGCCAAGAGATCGATCTGCCGCTTCTCCTAATTCATCTAAATATATCCGTCGAATTCGCGGGCTTGTCAGTAATTCTCGATACTGGGGCTTCACACCTGGATCTAGGCTTTTGCTTCTAAAAATTACCACTCCTCTCCAATCGTTAGCTCGTTCGTATTGAGATAGGTAAAGGAAGATTTCTCCAAAAAAACGCTGATAAAATCTTTCGTCGCGTTGAAATTGTACTTCTACAAAATAAATGGGTTGGTCAGCAGAATCGTCAGAGGGTAGAAATAAACCATCGAGGCGAAAGGCGGTTTGTTTGACTTCAACTGAGGTGAATTGATAGGTGTTACCAGTTGATTCTGGTTGCCCAATCAATTCAAAGAAGATGCTGGGAAAAGTTTGAAATAGTTGATAGAAAATACTGTCAGTTTTCACGCCTTCAGAGCCACTATTGGAAAAAAAATAGGGTGGGCAGTGCCCACCCTATCGTGTTTACACAATAATTAAGCTGTTTGAGCAATGTGATAAGGACTGGTTAATTTATCCAGCTGTTGCACTAACAGACTGAGGAATAAACCGACATCAGTGACGACGCCGACGGATTCGACAGAACCGCGATCGCTCAATTTGGTAACAACGGCTGGGTTAATATCTACGCAGACCATTTTCACCCCGGCTGGTGTCATATTTCCCACTCCAATTGAGTGCAGCATCGAAGAGAGCATCAAAATCATGTCTGCACCTTGCAGCAGTTGGGAATACTCTTCCTGAGCTTTAATTAAGTCCATCTGAGTATCTGGCAAGGGGCCATCATCGCGGATGGAACCGGCAAGGCAGAAGGGGACGCCATTGCGGACGCACTCATACATGACACCGCTGTTAATCGCACCGTTCTCAACAGCTTTGGCAATACTGCCATAACGGCGAATCGTGTTAATTACTTTCAGGTGATGGCGGTGTCCCCCCCGAAC
>NZ_JACJOQ010000159.1:0-7057 GCF_014695635.1 Coleofasciculus sp. FACHB-712
TTTGAAACACATGAGGTTTATTGTGGATAGCGCCGTAGCTCAACATCGTAAACACCTCGGTCTTCGAGCAACAACCCTTCACTTCTAAACTACTCTATTTCCGATTAAGTCTATTTTGTGCAATTTAGATGTTAGATGTGTGACAGACAGCTTATTGCTCTCGGCGTCGCCGCCTAGCCGCAGACCGACGTCCTTGCAGAGACACAATTTCTGCTTCGCTACTTTCCCGCGCCACGCGAATCAGCAGCCCAGCGGCAATCAAACTCGCAATCATTGAATTGCCACCATAACTAAACAGCGGCAAGGGCAAACCCGTAGTAGGTAGGACACCAGTCGCAACGCCAATATTTAGTAGTGACTGCCCCACCATCAAAATCATGGCTCCAATCGCCACCAGCCGGTGAATGGGATTTTGCGCCTTTATCGCCACAATTAGCGCCAGCGCCGCATAAGCCATCAGCAGCAACAGCAGCAGCAAACTGCCTGCAAAGCCAAATTCTTCTGCGTACACCGCAAAGATAAAGTCGGTATACTGAATCGGCAAATAAAACAGCTTCTGTTGCGATAGCCCAAAACCAGACCCCCAGGTGCCGCCAGAACCAACGGCCAGTAAACTTTGAATCAGCTGGTATCCGTCTTGCATGGGGTCAGCCCAAGGATTCAAAAAAGACATTATCCGACGACGCTGATATTCTTTCACGCTGATACTGATTGTCGCCAAGAGCACCCCGCCCAGCGCTGTTCCTCCCAAGTAGGAATAAGGCAACCCAGCAGCAAGTGCAATTAGCCACAAAGTCATCCCGCAAAGTGCGGTTGTACTTAAGTTGGGCTGTAGCAAAATTCCCAAAAGCACGCAGCAAAAAATAAACAGCCAGGTCAAGCGGACTTTCCACGTTAGTCTGTCCCAATGCCCAAAAATCCGAGCGCCTTGTAACACCAGGAACGGCTTGATCAACTCAGAGGGTTGCAGCGGAAATGGCCCCAAAGCTATCCAACGGGTTGCGCCATTGGTGGTGGTTCCCACTCCTGGAATCAGGGTGATGAAAATCACTCCCAACAGGAGTATGACAAACCAATCAGCGATTTCTAGAACAGAACGTAGGGGGAAGTTCACCACCAGGTTAAATGCTACTAGCCCCAGGATGACTGAGATGATTTGGCGCTTGAAGTAGTACATCCCATCTCCAAACTCAGCATCTGCGCTGGGATAGGACGCCGAAAATAGCACGACTAACCCGATAAATAGCCAGAGGAAGGTGAGCCACCGCAACAATCTGGCATCTATTGCCCAATCCTGGGTAGAGGAATTAAAAACAGGAATTAGCTGGCGTAAATTCACAGCGACTTGGCGTATAGGTAACATTCAGCGGCAGGGAATCACAAAGCGATCGCTCTGGCGGATGCACGGAGTGCTGCTCGCTCCCCAACATTAGCAGCGGTACCGACCAAAATGATAAGGCGCTTTGCCCTATATCGGTTCATCCGCTCCCGATTTTCTTTGCTTTTCTATAAATCTTTCTGACATCTAACGGCATCAGGCGATCGCTTTCTAAATCAAAAATTTATTAATCTACCCTCTAAATTAAAGCTTTCAAGAAGATTGCTTCACTGACGATCTTTGTATTGAACTTAACCGTATGATTACCGAATCAAAATTCTAAATTTCAGTGGTTTAAGTAAAAACGCGACCTTATTACTTCGTAATATCTATCGCCCCTATTACGTATAATCACGCAGACCACTTAGAGTTTGGATTGAACAAGCTGAAAAAGCTCAATTAGCCCCCAAGACTACAGAGACGATTCCCTATTTCCTATAAAGTTGAGCGAGATTACTTAGAAATGCAGGTCAAAACTCATCCTCTCAATGTAACGGTGCTGACTGTCCTGGTGTTGGCAGGATTTATCGGCATCGCCTCCATCCTATTAGCTCTCGTCAGCTCATCTTCACTCTACTCATCTACACATCCAGTGGTGATACCTTGGATAGGCGAGCAGCATCGATGTGAGACAAGCGGTAGAACTTGGAGAGAAGAGAGCGAGGAAGAATGCCTGGATTACGAACACAGCGCTGAGTTCTAAAAGAATTTGGCTTAACAGAAATTCCGGAAAAATCCTTGACAAGAAGTCAATAAATGCTTAACTAGCAAACTTTAGTCGTTCTTTTTAATCTAGTTCTTATATGATTCACAAATTACTAGCAACAGAATCGCTCTAGGCGTCTGCTGAAAAAGGGAGCTTCGGGAATCGAAGTGTAGCCTAATAAAACGAATTGCTATCGAAAGCGGCTATTGAGCCACAAAAAAAGAGGTCCTTAAGACCTCTTTGCATTTGAATCTTATCTAAATGTTGAAAATTCCGTAAACAAGCCTATTTCCGCAAATTAAAGTAGACCAGTATTTACTCCTGGCTTACCAGTAGCCAGCTCAACCTTAACGATTTTTCCACCCATTTTCATAATCCGCTGCTGTTCGCGAAACCAATTTTCGTAGGGAACGAGTTTCGTGAAATAAGTGTTTTGCAATTCCCGCTGAGTCCGGATACGGGTCTGGCTGGGAACACAGGCAGTAATTTTAAACATCCGCATGGTTAATTTCTCCTAGTCAGGTGGTGAGGAAATTTTTGATCTCAATCAATCTTTGGATTGGCGTATCTAATTAAGACACCGAAGGCTGGGAGTCAAGAGTCAATACTAGACCGCTAAAACTTATCAACTTAATTCGACAAGCCTTTGACGAGCTAGCATTCACTCCAGACTTCCCAGACTTCACCAGACAAAACGCAGTCGCTTAAAACTTAAGCGATGAACGAGCGCTTACGCTTAGCTCAAGCCAGAGCAGATGTAGTCTAAATAAACGCCCATTTCCTTACCAGCATCAGCACCCACCAAGCTGGCGGTAACTTCTTTCATGGCTTGGATAGATTGCACAGTAGCGGAGATGGGAACACCCAAGGAGTTGTAGGTTTCTTTCAGACCGTTCAGCACGCGCTCATCCAAGATGGATGGGTCGCCAGCCAGCATGGCATAGGTGGAATAGCGGAGGTAGTAGTCCAAGTCGCGGATGCAAGCAGCATAGCGACGGGTGGTGTACATGTTGCCACCGGGACGGGTGATGTCAGAGTACAACAGGGACTTAGCAACCGCTTCCTTAACGATGGTGGCAGCATTAGCGCTAATGGTGGTTGCTGCACGAACGCGTAGTTCGCCAGTGTTGAAATAGCCCTTGAGCTTTTCCAAAGCACCAGTATCAAGGTATTTACCTTGAACGTCAGAGGAATTGATAACAGCAGTAATTGCGTCTTGCATTTTTCTTGTTTCCTTATCTTACGTAGTCAGGTTCTAATCCTTAGCAGGGGAAGGGAAACACCCTACTGCATGGCACCAATCACGTAGTCGAAGTAAGCGCCTGCTTCAGAAGCATCTTCGCCAGACATCATGGAGGAAGCAGCATTCTTCATAGCGCGAACGCCTTCAGCAACTGCGTCAACCGGGGTACCCAGAGACTTGTACATTTCACGAACGCCAACCAAACCGATTTCTTCAATCGGGGTGACATCACCAGCAACGACTCCGTAGGTGATCAGGCGTAGGTAGTAGTCCATATCCCGCAGGCAGGTAGCGGTCATTTCTTCACCGTAAGCGTTGCCACCGGGAGAAACAATATCAGGACGCTTTTGGAACAACTGGTCGCCAGCTTGCTTGACGATGCGCTCGCGAGAGTCGGTCAACGTTTGGGCAATCCGGAGGCGACGCTCACCGGAGGTCACAAAGTTCTTGATCCGGTCTAGTTCGCCTGGGCTAAGATAACGAGCCTCGGCATCAGCATTCACGATGGATTTCGTGACGATACTCATTTGTGGATTCCTCCAATCAAAAGAAAAGTTTTACCAGATGGTTTGAAACTGGCATTCGCCAAGGAATGTGGAAGCCTGTCACTGCTACAAGAATACTTGTTCGGTATCTTTAGCATTTTTCAGTGTAACCATCCGTACACACTGCCTGGGACTCAGCTACCTTCCGCAAATAATTTTGCGGCATTCTGTTCACATTCCAGGTCTCTTCTTAACACTTTTTAATATTGTTCCTCATTTTGGGGCTTTGAGGGCGATCGCAGCGGGTCTCGGTGGGGTCAGTTGATCATCAAAGAGCGATCGCTTGCTTGGGAGGGGAGCGATCGCTGTCAGGATTTTTGAATTTCTGCACCCCTGAGCATCAATCACCTTTTATTCCCCCTTGTCCTCCAAATCTTCGCGGCTCCATAAAAATGCGATCGCCCATTCCATGCCCTAATCTGTTCTGCTGATTTAGCTTTAGCAGAAACTTTAAGGGATTCAAGTTGTGGACACTAGATGAGCCACTTTACCACAATGCAGTTGGACAAGGTTTTGCAGTGCGGTTATTGGGGGAATTTGACCCGAAGAATCTATCTCATTGGAGGATGATCGACAAGATAGCGATCGCCTCTTCTATTTCTATTTCTGTGGTTTCTGGAGCGCTTCTGCGTTTCGATAAACTCCCCGCGTCATCCAGAGCACAGAGCAAAACTTCCGATTCATTAGGAATGGGGAACGGGTCATATTAATCACCCATTCCCCATTCCCGACTCTCGGATTTATCGGCTCAAGCGATTACCGATGTAGGAAGGCGACATATCTGACCAGGATTGTTTCACCAAGTCAGCTGCTGCTTTCACACTGCCCAGATAATTACCCGCTGGCAGGGACGGGAAGCGGTTGTAAGGCACCACATCCTCGCCGAAGTAACGAGCATACTCAGGACTATCCACCATTGCCTCTACAGCCGCCTTCAAGCCGCTATCCGCCAGCAGTTTGTTGTACTGCCGGATTTCACCTTGGGTAGCGGGTGCGCGTCCCAGCAGGTGCCGGAATAGGAACTCAATCACCTTGGTGTTGGGATAGGGGGCATAGAAGCGACGGCGATAGATATCGGAACTCGCCAGACTCTTCACAAACTCGCGCACCGAGATTTCACCGTTGCGGAGTCTGCTATCGAGATCCGAACGGCGCAGTTCCCCAGGAACTTGACCGCTGAAGATATCCATCACCTGACAGTAGATGGCATTAATCACCTGTGCAGATTCACCCTGGTTCATTCCTGGGTTCATCCGGTAAATTCGAGCAGGCTTACGCCGCGATGTCCCAACTCCAACTTCAACGGATTGCCCGTCACCGTTGGTAAAGGAACGACCCAACTCGATAAACAGCGGCTTACTCATGTCGCGCTGACGAGCTTTTGCAGCGATATCTGCGATCGCTTTACCCATCAGCGGCATCTTCGCCACATCCATGCGCGACTGCACCGGCTTGAAGCTGGGAACCACCAAGTCATCATTCTGCTTGGTCAGTTGGTTATACAGCTTCTCGGTATTCGGGAAGTTTGCCGCTGGCAGGGTCGGGAAGCGGTTGTAAGGCACCGTATCTTCTCCGAACGCCTGGGCATACTCTGGGCTATTCACCATTGCGCCCACAAAGCCCCGAAGCCCTTCAGATGCAAGGATCTGGTTATACTTGCGAATTTCTACTTGGTCTAGGGGTGCCCGTCCCAAGAAGTGCTTCGTACCCAACTCGATCACCTTAGTGTTCGGGTAGGGAGTATAGAACTCTTTGATGTAGAGGTCTGAACCTCCCAACGCCTCAATAAATTCCTTGAGGTTGATTTCACCATTCCGCAGCTTGCTTTCAAAGTCGCTGAATTGGTTCTTCACGATATAGGGTTCAATATCGCGCTCGAAAATTTGCCGGTATGCTGCCCGGATTGTGTTTTGCACCAACGCTTTGTCGTTGGTTTCTGTCAGCTTAAAGACCTTGGTTTGCTCGCGCTTCTTGCTGACACCCTGGTTGATGCGGAATTGAATGTCGGGTTCTGTCCGCAGCTGCGTGACTTGACCGAGTTCCACAAAACGAGGGGTTTCTTGCTTCTCAATTTTCAGAGCTGTGTCGGCAATGCTGCCAATCCGAAGGCTACGCAAGCTGACTCCAGCTGGTGTCAGATAGCGCTCGTAAGGAATCGTATCTTCCCCAAATGACTCGCTGTATTCGGGGCTATCGATAATCGCGTCAACCAGGGCGTAGAAGCCTTTTTTGGCGCAAATATCAAAATACTTGTTAGTTTCCTGACGTCCATAGGTGGGACGACCCAACAGACGGCGGTGGATGTATTCAATCGACTTGGTAACGTACAGCGAAGTCCAGTACAACTTGCGGAACAAGTCAGACTTAGCCAGAGCGCGGATGAACTCCCGCACTGTGGTTTCGCCGTTCTCCAGCTTGATTTCCGCCACTTTGAGGCGCTGACCTTCATAGACATCCCGCCCAAACACTTGTAGGTAGGCTGCCTTGATCACCGCTTGGGTGGAACTTTCGGAGTATTTAACGCTGGAATTCTTCACATACCGTTTGAAGGATGTGCCGCCGTTCCCACCTGGACCGGGGAGTTGATCCAGTTTAAACACTTTCGGACCCAAGGAACCCGGAGCTTTGGGACGAGCTGCTGGGTTGCTCAGTTGGTTGTCAATTCCTGGACCTTGGCGGATCAGGATGCGACGAGTATCTTTACCAAACGGAGCAGGACGGGTGTTGGGATTTTTGGTTTCTTTGGGGAAGATTGCCCCAAACTGAATTTCCAAGGGGTCGTTGCCGGAACCATACGGATGTTGGTCGGGCAGCGGTCGCTCGTAAGCAGCAAATGTGGTGAGGAACTGCGGTACCTTGCGGAAAGGCGCGCTGTAGTTCAACAAATCTTGCTGCGGTCCCCAGTTACGACACTCCTGCGCTTCTTGACCCAAACCCCGGATGTAGGGCACGGTTTCTTCGCCGAAGTAGTCAGAATATTCTTTAGAATCCACCAGGGCATCAACGAGACCGGGTAGACCTTTGCTGGAAACGATGGAGAAGTATTCTTGGACTTCTTCACGGCTGGATGGACCACGACCCAGGAAGTGACGGAATGCCAGTTCCAGAGCGCGACTGTTGATATATGGCTCGTAGAAGTTTTTGCGGTAAAGAGTAGATTTACCCAAGCGGCGGATAAATTCTTT
>NZ_JACJOQ010000016.1:0-2127 GCF_014695635.1 Coleofasciculus sp. FACHB-712
AGGACGACCGGATCGTTCGACAACTTCGACGACAGTTCTAACACTGGGGCATCACTACGAGCCGCCCCAGCGCCTGTTAAGATTAACGCCAAGGTTGTGGGAATAACTATCCATTTGCGAAGCATCTTCATTTCGTCATCCCCTTGCCTTTTTAAGGAAGTCTTACTATAAGTGTCCTACAGAAGTAAATAAAGGTGTTTCGAGTGTGTTCCTTTTCTTAAAGTGTCACGTATCTGAGAGGGCGCTAAAATTTCTTCTTTTTTAAGTCATGGTGTTGCTAAAACAAACTTTTGTTTAAATCACCAAGACAATACATGCTTGACTGTCAGTTTTTCATTTGTAACCGTCATTTTCGTCACTCACTATAAAAACAAAAGATGAATCCTCAAGAAAATCAAGACTGGGAGCGTAAACTCCAAGAACTAGATGCTCAAATCAATCAGAGCAACCCTCCCGCGCCAATGATAGAAACCGAACCGGGGAAACCTCTCCAGGTTCAACCTAAAGAATCTCAATCAATTCAGTCTCTGTTCAACAAAATTGCTAACTGGTTTCAAGGGCTTCCTGGTGCTGGTAAAGTTGCTGTTGTCGCCGTCGCGGCTTTGGTTGGTTTTGGGCTAATCAGAAGCGTTTTGTATCTAGTTGCATCCCTGATTAGTCTCGGCATCTTGGCAGGGTTAGTGTATTTGGCGTACAAACTGTTTATTGCCCCCAAGTCCCCCGATTAGCAAGTCTTAATTTTTTGGGTAGCAATGAGGACTATGGACTCCGGACGGGTATAGTCGTCTAAGGACGTAGGGCAGGTTCATTACTAATGCGGATCTTTACCAGCAAAATAAGGGTTGCCTGCCCGGACAAAATTTGCTAGAAGCGAACAGCTAACTGCTATTTGTGGAATGCTCGAATGGCTACCCAAAGCGTGAAAAAAAGCTCGAATCGCAAAAGCCCGTCTTGGCGGATACAGATGCACCGACTACCACTGGGTACCCGACGGGGTGCTGCCACGATTGTGGAAGTCTCGCTGGTGGTTGCGAGTGCTTTAGTTCCCTATAGCATCGGTCTTGCCGCCAAGTTTTGTACGAATGCTGGCGCGTGTGTCTCTCCGGAAACCGTTCCTCTCAACCCAGTGTTAGCAACCACCGAGGATGCGATCGCTCAAACGTTGGCAATTCCCCGACGCGCAAGCAACCAACGAGTTGCTCCACTCACCAATTTGTTTTGGTGCGGGGCGCTGGTGGCTCCTGTCCTGGTCGTAGGCTGGCAACTGTATAAATTGGGAAAAACCGGACAAACCTCGCCCAAGCGCTGGCTAGGCGTCCAAGTCGTGCAAGAATCAGGCGACCCGCCGGGATTGATTCGCGCGATTTGGAGAGAGGGAGTCGGCAGGTGGGGATTGCCGCTTTCGACGGCTTATCTGATTTGGCGCTACAGCGGTGCTTTTCCAGATTTGGGGATTTTGCTGGGATTGTCTGCTTTGATGTGGCTGGGGGAAAATGCGATCGCGCTGTTCAATCCCGAACGTCGCACCTTGCACGATAGAATCGCTGGAACCTTTGTCATCGATGGAGCCAGGGCTTTTGTACCCGATCGGTCGCGGAATGCTCCTCAGTTAAACCAATTGCCGGGAACCGAACAGCCAGCGAAGCGAGCAAGGGAAACCATCACAAGCATTGCCCTGACTTCTCAATCTTCCAAACCCTCTTCCAAGCGATCGCTGCGTCTTTGGGATTGGATGCGCCAAAACCCCAGTCTGACGCTGATAATTGTCGGCTTTTCTTGCATGAGTGCTGTCTTGGGAACCTTCGTCGGCACTCAAATGTACATTCAAAGTCAGGCAAATTGGCGCTCGTCCAAGCAACAGAATAACAAAGTGTTTTTGGCGCTGGTCGAGCGGTTAAGTCAATCTTCCCCTAACCAATTAGAAGAACGACGGAGTGCTATTCTGGCGCTGGCAAGGTTGGACGACTCGCGGGCGATTCCCTTCTTAGTAGATTTGCTGGGTCAAGAAAGGGTACCTGCTTTGATGGAGACAATTGGGCAAACCTTAGTCAGTACGGGTCCGGAAGCTTTACCCTACTTGCAGCGCTTAAATCTTTCCCTGCAAAAGGACGAAGCGCTGCTGCAAGG
>NZ_JACJOQ010000160.1:0-4155 GCF_014695635.1 Coleofasciculus sp. FACHB-712
ACCCGGAAACCGTCCGCTTCTTTCAAAAAATGCCGAACGGGGAATATGACCTGAATCGCGTCTATTGGTGGGAGAAACGTTGGCGCGAGAGCGTTCGCAATCCGAAACAGCCAGCGCAGGTTATCTTCCGAAGAGACAGGGAAATCAGGAATCAAAAGGGAGATGAAGCCTTCACTGACTCCTCCGCCCTCCCCTCTCAGTCCATCCTTCGGGAAGGCGAAGCGCCCTCAGCCCTCAGCCCTCAGCCCTCAGTCCTCAGTCCTCTCCCCTCAGTCCTCTCCCCTCAGTCCTCTTCCTACGACCTGATTTATGTAGGTGGTGCCTTGGGCGTCATCCACGCTGCTGTCATGGCTCAACTCGGCTACCGGGTGCTATTACTGGAACGGCTCCCTTTCGGGCGCATGAACCGGGAGTGGAACATTTCCCGCGATGAATTTCAAAGCTTGATTGATTTAGGCTTATTTACCCCGGCGGAATTTGAAAGCATTATTGCCGCGGAGTATGTAGATGGGTTTCACAAATTCTTTGATGCCAATAATCCACCCAAGCTAAAAGCACAGGTATTGCATACCCCAACGGTGCTGAATGTGGGATTGGACGCCGAGAAACTACTGCGTCTGTGTGGGGAAAAACTCACCAAAGCCGGTGGGGAAATTTGGGATGAGACGGAGTTTATCCGGGCTGATATTGAGCGATCGCAAGTTACCGTGCAAGCGAAACATCTGCCCAGCCAAACTCAGCGCCAAGCTAGCGGACGCCTGCTAGTAGATGCGATGGGCACTGCTTCGCCGATTGCGTGGCAGTTGAATGGGGGTCGCACTTTTGATAGTGTTTGCCCAACCGTTGGGGCTGTGATTGCCAGCGGGTTTGAGCCGGGGGTGTGGGATGCCCAATACGGGGATGTGCTGAACAGTCACGGCGATATTTCGCGGGGACGGCAGCTGATTTGGGAGTTATTCCCCGCTGAAGGTGAAGAAGTGACCTTCTACTTATTCCACTATCATCAAGTGCATCCCGATAACCCCGGCTCGTTATTAGAAATGTATGAAGATTTTTTCAACATTTTGCCGGAGTATCGCCGCTGCGATATGGAGAAGCTGGTGTGGAAAAAACCGACATTTGGGTATATTCCGGGTCACTTTAGTGTTGGAAGTCGCGATCGCACGGTTGCTTTCGATCGGCTAATTAGCATTGGCGATGCCGCCTCTCTCCAATCTCCCCTCGTTTTTACCGGCTTTGGTTCCCTGGTTCGCAATCTCTCCCGTTTAACCAACCTTCTCGATACCGCCCTCAAACATGACTTGCTCCAAGCCCATCACTTAAATCAGATTCGCGCTTATCAAAGCAACGTCTCCGTTACCTGGTTATTTTCTAAAGGCATGATGGTTCCCACCGGCACCTACTTACCGCCGCAGCGAATTAACTCGATGCTGAATACCTTTTTCGGGCTTTTGGCGACAGAACCCCCAGAGGTGGCAGACACGTTTATTAAAGACCGAGTGAATTGGCTAACCTTCAATCGACTGGCGCTAAAAGCCGCTTGGATCAATCCAGCTTTGCTGTTATGGATTTGGCAACTCGCCGGTGCTAAAGATATCTTCCGCTGGCTGGGCAGCTATTTCAGCTTTACACTTCATGCCCTAGTTGTTTGGTTGCTGGGGGGTTGGTTTCCGGGTGCCCTCCGGCGTCTACAACCTTCGCTAGAAGAACGCTATCCTGCTTTGTGGTTGTGGCTGCTGGCTCAGAGCTATGCCCTCACTGCTGGGATGGGGCGTCCTCAAAAGAACCATCAGCTTTCTACGCGGAAAGAGCAGAGGCAAACGTCTTCCGAGCGGGTCGCGATTAAAAATTAAAAATGCAAAATTAAAAAGAACAATGTTTAATTTTGTATTTTTAGGACTTACGCCGAGATCCCCCTTGCATCTCCCTTAAAAAGGGGGAACCGGAAAAGCCCCCTTTTTTAAGGGGGCTAGGGGGATCTAGATTTCAAGCTTTCAATGCGTAAGTCCTGATTTTTAATTTCTACGCGCCAGTTTTTCTGGGAAACGTTGGCAATTCTATCGACGCCAAGGATTTCCGCCCTTTCGGGGGACGTGTCGGATAAAGCAGAGGGGAAGGCCAGTTTGGTTGGGAGGGGATGGCATCAGGGCGCTGGGTGGGCACAGCAGCCGGAAATTCTCTGCGGGATATTACCTCCTCTTCTTGCTCAGCATTGTCTCCACTCGCATCTTCTGACCAGATTGCCTCTGGTTCAGAAGGCTCAAAGATGTACGAGGAAGGAGAAGCTGATTCGGCATTTTCTAGGGCATAGATCGTTCCAGCTTCATCGTTCTCATCTGGCTCGAAACTGACAGCCAGCAGCAGGTCTTCCAGTTCGTTCTCAATCGCGATACTTTCCTGGATAGAAGCGATCGCTAATTCATCGCTGAAATCGTCGTTATCAGAAATTTCCAGCTCAGGGGGCATGAGAAAATCATCCATGAGCGGATCGGAGTCTGAGCCTAGCATTCCCCATTGCCATATCTCCTCTTCATCGGTGGCTTCGAGGCTCTCAGAGGCGGGTATTTCTTCTAACGGCTCCCATTCCCTCGAAACGAAGGCAGTTGCCTCTGTAATCGGTGCATAAGCCGGAGATGGTACTGAAATCTCCCAATCTTCCTCATTCTGGGCGGGGTCTTCCTGGAATGCCGGTTGCGCTGACCAAGGTTGAATCGGCGGCGCTTTGGGGAGGAGAGATTGAGAATCGTGGGCGTTTTTAAGATGGCGATGCGCCCAAGTGGGAGAAGGTCTGGTATCTGGTTCGATTTGGGTGGGGGGAGGCATTTCCAGACACTTTTCTAGCGCCGACTTGAATTGCAGGGTTTGGCGCTGCTGGCGTTGTAAGCGGGTGCGGAGTTCGCGGATTGTATTTTCGCTTTGCAACAGCGCGTGAGATTGTTCGTTATAGCGTTGCTGGGTGAAGGCACATTCCCGTTCTAGCTGGGCGATGCGTTCTTGGCTGTTTTCCAGCTGTTCTGTTACGGTTTCAATTAAGATTTGTTGGCGCTGGGCAGCTTGATGAGATGATTCTAGTTCTCGGAACATCCGGGTGACTTGTTCTTGCGTCCCGTTGAGTTCCTGGGTTGTAGAGGTGAGGATATTTTCTTGAGCTTGCGATCGCTGTCTTTGCAATTGCAACGCCTCCTGACAATCCCCCAGTGCCTTCTCTAGGTGATTCACTCGGCTGACTAAGTCCCGATTGCGCTGACGCATCTCCGCCAACAGTGGAAACAAATTTCCCGCCTCTGCTGGCAATGACTGCGGCTCAGACTTTTCCCGATGCACCCCATCCCCATCATCAGTTGTCTTTGCGGCATTCGCCTCATCGTCTACTAGCGCGGGTGAACGATGCACTAAGCTGACGACTTCTATTACTTCCACGAGAGTCTCGTCCTGTGCCGGTGCTGTCTCCTGTACAGGATCAAGGTTAGGATCTGTTTCATCCTTCACCGGATCTTCCACAGGATCGTCCATTGGAGAATCGGTTGATTGGGGGAAGGACTGGGACTGGTTAGCTTCTTGGGGGGTGTCAGCTTCACTCATTGCTCTGATTTAAGAGAAGGTCATGGGTGCTTGGAATGGACTGGCTGTAGCTTTATCAATTCACAGCTTTAGTTGCGCCTAGATTGCAATAATTCTAATAAGATTATTCCACGACGCTCTCGGAGTCACTCTACCATTTTCAAATTTCGCATCGACGAGGAAATCGAACTCAAATTGCTTGAGGTGCGACACGCACAAGAAGTTTATGCTTTGGTTGATTCTTGTCGCACCTCCCTACGGGAATGGCTTCCCTGGGTTGATGGCTCGAAAAGTCCTGAAGATACCAAGTTTTTCATTGAGGCTGCATTGAAACAATTTGCCGCCAATAATGGATTTCATGCTGGCATTTGGTATCAGGGCAAAATGGCAGGAGCAATTGGATGTCACGAAATTGATTGGGAAAATCGAGCCACTAGCATTGGGTATTGGCTGGGCGAGAATTTCCAAGGACGCGGGATAATAGACCTCTTGCACGAATCAGCTAACCAGAGCTAGCTCAAAGTTGATGATGCCTGCGAGTAGATGCACTCGGCGCGTAAAGTGCCGCCGTCGATTCCGATAGCGCTCAGCCAA
>NZ_JACJOQ010000161.1:0-3378 GCF_014695635.1 Coleofasciculus sp. FACHB-712
CACCAGACTGACCTGACAAACACAAGAATGCCCGATGGTAGCATTCACAAGTAATCAACATTTAAGTTGACTGAACCCATTACTTAAGCTCTGGATGCGCTGCTACAGAGGGTGGAGGAGTCACCATCTGGTTAATCGTAGAAATCATCTGGTACAAGCGCCCCAAATCCCGTTGGTTGAAGTACAAAACCAGACGAGGTAAATCCAATGTTTCATCGACTGCTTCTTGGGGTAATGCCTGAGTTTTTTCAATTCTTCCCTTCACCAAGATGTCGCTGAAATCAGCATTCAGCTGTTCAACCGCTGCATCCGATATTTCCGACTTAAGACGCAGAACAAATTTATCCTCAACATAACGGCTGGAGTGATAAACCCGGTAAAAGCGATTGATCGCTTCACAAGCGACATCTAAGTTATCTGTAATGGTATACAGGTTTGGATCGTCATGACTCACTAAACCGGGTTCGACTAAATGCTTGCGAACATAAGCATCCCAGGACGACCAGTAATCGCCGCCAGGACGGTCAATTAAGACCATCGGCACAGGACCATATCTTCCCGTCTGGCAAAGCGTCAAACACTCCAAGGCTTCATCCTGCGTGCCAAAGCCACCGGGAAAGAGAGCGATCGCATCGCTTTCTCGCAGGAAAAACAGCTTCCGGGTGAAAAAATACTTAAAAGGAATCAGCTTGGGGTCGCCTTCAATAAACGGGTTTGCTCCCTGCTCAAAAGGTAGCTGAATATTCAAACCAAACGATTTTTCAGCTCCCGCGCCTTCGTTTCCCGCCTGCATAATCCCCCCACCGGCACCCGTCATCACCATATAACCGAGCTGGGTGACACGGCGAGCAAACTCAACCGCCATGAGGTATTCGGGACTATCAGACGCAAGGCGAGCCGAACCAAAAATCGTTACTTTGCGGACGTGTCGATAAGGATAAAAAACTTGAAATGCCCGCTCCATATCTTGCATAGAAGCGCTCAAGATTTTCCAGTCCAGCCGGTCGATTTCCTCCCCAGCCAGTCGCACTAGCACTGACAGCGCCCGTTGTATCCATTTTCCGTGTTTCAGGTTCGGTAGCTGGTGAATTAGATCGGCTACGTCTGATTGCAGTGACTCAAGGGCATTAGAAGGAGGAGTGATGGTCATAATTTATGCAAGCACCAGCGGCACTCTATTCTAACGGGATTCGCCCCAGCATCGCCGCTACTGGTATCATCCTATACGATTTTCTCCCTAATCGGCTTTCAGCGCCTGTCTAACAGAAAGGTTGAAGCTTCCATTAAGGGGGCGGAACTCCTCAAAAAAACCCGTTTTCTTGTAGAAAACGGGTTTTTTCAGATCGTGCATATCTTTCGTTATTTAAAACAACCTACTGAATAGTTCAAGAAGGCGAGTAAAAAAGACAAATGACAAGCAGAACTGTCAACTCAACTTAGAGAGTCTGGGTTGATAAGCAGCGATTTCCCGCAAAAATAGGTAACTATGCTGACGGTTTATCCATTCTTGCTGGGAAAAAGTTGGTTAGAGATACTTTTCCAAAGTATTTGCCAAAGTGGTTTTGGGAACCGCTCCCACCACCATATCCACCCGTTGACCGCCTTTAAAAATCATGAGCGTGGGAATGCTGCGAATCCCATACTGGCTGGCAACGTTAGGGTTTTCATCGGTATTGAGTTTGACTACTTTTACTTGACCGTCGTACTGCTGGGCAATTTCATCCACCACAGGCGCAACCATCCGGCAAGGTCCGCACCAGGGTGCCCAGAAATCTACTAGAACGGGAACTTCACTGTCAAGTACTTCTTGTTTAAACGAAGCGTCTGTAACTTGTGCGGCTGATGACATGCCTAGAAATCCTTAAGCGTAACAGTTTCTAATTTTTAGCAAATTCTACCATAGGCAAAACAGACATTTTCTGACTCAAAAGGTATACATTTAGACATAATTGACGAGTCAGTGGGTTTGACTGCTGGCTGGCTGGCGGTGATTTTAACCCCAAAAAAGGAACCGCCCGAACAGTAGTCCGGGCGGAGTGTGGTGTGAGGAGTGAACGGAAACATTCGTCTCCGCTTTCTCTATTCTAAGCGACAGCTTTAGATTTTCCAGCCCTCTAAGCAGGAGTCCGGAATTTCTTAAGGAACGCAAATGAGTCAGTGAGTTTATTTACCCATTCCCAACTGCTGTGCCTTCTGGTAGACCTTCCCTTCGGTCAGCAAAGAGGGTGCGATAACGACTTCAACTTGCTGCATCTCCTTGATATCTTTGGCTCCCAGCGTGCCCATACTGGTTCTCAAGGCTCCCAGCAGGTTATGGGTGCCATCATCCAGACCAGCGGGGCCGCGCAGGATTTGTTCGCACGTTCCCGTCGTGCCGACGCGAATGCGTGTACCACGAGGGAGAACGGGGCTAGGTGTTGCCATCCCCCAATGATACCCCCGTCCGGGTGCTTCTTTGGCTCTGGCAAACGGAGAACCAATCATCACGCCGTCAGCACCGCAGGCAAGCGACTTGCAGATATCGCCGCCAGTGATTAAACCGCCATCGGCAATCACGGGGACATAGTTGCCGGTTTCGTGGAAATAGTCATCGCGAGCGGCTGCACAGTCGGCAACAGCGGTTGCTTGGGGAATCCCTACTCCCAAAACGCCGCGAGAGGTACAAGCGGCACCGGGACCAATCCCCACCAGCACGCCAGCCGCACCTGCCTTCATTAAGTTCAGCGTCACGTCGTAGGTGACGCAGTTCCCTAAAATGACCGGGATGGGCATTTCTTGACAGAAGTGAGCCAAATCCAGGGGTGTCACTGACTCAGGCGAGAGGTGAGCGGTGGAAACCACCGTCGCTTGCACAAAGAACAAGTCAGCACCCGCTTTTGCCACCGCTGCGCCGTACTTTGTCGCTCCCGCTGGTGTGGCGCTGACGGCTGCGATGCCGCCTTGTTGCTTAATTTCTTGAATCCGTCGTTCGATTAATTCTTCCTTAACGGGTTCTGCATAGAGTTCTTGCATCAGCGCGACAAACTCTTCTTTGCCCACAGAGGCGATGCGATCTAAAATCGGCTCTGGGTTTTCATAGCGAGTTTGAATTCCTTCTAAGTTGAGGACGCCTAATGCCCCCAGTTGAGAGAGTAAAACTGCCATGCGGACATCTACTACCCCATCCATCGCACTGGCAATAATCGGTATTTCTCGCTCGATGCCGCCGATGCGCCAGCGGGTATCTGCCAAACTGGGGTCTAGTGTCCGATTTCCAGGCACTAGCGCGATTTCATCGATGCCATAAGCTCGGCGAGCTGTCTTACCCCGCCCAATTTGAATATCCACTCTTAACTTCCCGTTCCCAAGACTATTTAAGTTAGAGTATCAAATTCAATG
>NZ_JACJOQ010000162.1:0-6168 GCF_014695635.1 Coleofasciculus sp. FACHB-712
TTATAATTGCCAAAGCTGTAGTCGATGACGCCAGTGATGGAACCAGTGAAGGTGTCGCCCACATTTACTTGAGGTTCACCGTTAATAATGGCATCGTCGATAATAATCCGTTCTGGGTTAAAATCCCCCGGCTGAACTACAATACCGCCCCTGTCCGTTCGGGTGCTAGCATTCACACCATTGTCAGCCAGGACGGGAATTTCACCAAAATCATTGGTAGGCGCTACCGCTACCGCATTATTCACCTGCACCCGCATTCCTTCTAGGCTTTCGTAGAAGTCAATGCCGTCTTGCGTCGGGTTGAATATACCTAATCCATCATCATCAATCACTTGAGTTGGAATCGTGCGTCCACCCTCACCCAAAATAGTGCTATTAGGTAAAGGATTGCCCTTGGAAATTGTTGCAATCCCTGCATTCCCCACAATAATTTGAGTTGTGGAGAGACTGCTGCTATCAGAACCGCTAGGAATGAATTCATCAACAATCCCGCTAACCAGAATAGAGTCCCCAACACTGACTTTGGGGGTTATCCAAGTGAGGACGAAAATCCCCTCGGAGGTAGCATCATTCGTGTCCGGATTAGGATCTTGCAGATAAAATCCATTTGACTTTACTGCGGTGACGATACCAGGGACTTTGGAAACCAACTGACCCACCAAGGGCGATGTATGGCTAGCACCTTGAATGTCATGGATGCGAAGATTACCAGCTTCTAGTTCGTCGTCAGTTACGGTTACGGTAATTGTGCCGTTAATATATTGGGTTGCAGAAGCTGTTAATGTCACTGTCTGAGAACCCTCTACAAACGGATCGTTCACCGCATCAATTGCGAAGGTTGCTGATGCCTGATTTGCTGGAATGGTTACAGTTGTCGCAACGGTAGCTTCGCTGGTGTCGCTGCTGAGTAAGTTAATCGTGAGTGACTTTGATAAGTCTCCGGTTCGGGTAACAGTTCCAGTGGCAGCACCTGCACCCGCAGCTTCTGAGAAGGTAGCGGAGTCAACCGTCAAACTAAGGGATTCTGTTATTTCGCTGCCAGTATTTGTCACTGTAAATGCACTACTGGGCATCGTCAACCGTTGGGTATTATTGCCCGTCCAATTCGCTGGGTTGCTGATTTTTGCAAGTAACTCTGCTCTAGTTCCGAAAGTGCCGTTAGTAATGTTATAAGTTGCGTTATCAATTTCTGGGATAGATACCGCCGTTAACCCGTTTGTTAATCCTGGCGGTAATGCAGAGTTATTGTTACTGGTCGCATTCTCTGCCCATGCCGAATCGTTACTATTAATTGCATAAATAAAAGTGGGAGCTGTTGCCAAACCCTGGTAGGCAAGGATTTGATCCCCATCGCTTGAAAGTTTCATTGAACCAACACCCGGATTGACAATTTCGCCAACCGAGTAGTTTCTATTTGCTGTCCAAGTCAGGGTTCCTTCACCCTTTCTAAATTCGTTGCTGCTTTGCCAACCTTTATTTGTAAAGTGAATTGCAGTTCCAGAAGCAATATCTTTTAGCAAAACAAAGGCAAATTGATCGGGATCGTCAAAATTGAAACCGATAATGGCGATGTCACCAGCAGCAAGCGTTGTCGGAGCCATATAAGTCTCTTTTCATTTTCAATGGTTGTCTAGAACTGTGAAGTCAAGTGGGAGTAGTATGGCGATCGCTAAATTCCAATTTTCAGGAGCGATCGCCATACTACTGTTTCTTCACAGAGATTACTCTTTCCCTCGGCAGGTCAAATTGAGCCAACCTACTTGTGGTAAAACAGATACTTTGGCAAAATCTATCTCTCCAGAAAATTGGTTGTTTGTAGCCAACATCATCAGCACTTATCTCAGTGCCAAGGGCAGGATTTCAAACTTTCCTTAGCCTAAATAGCGCCCCCCTAAAGATATTCAGTTGATGTTAACAAACCCTGATAATTAATTCTAAGTATAAATTAAGCTGGGATGAAGTTGCCGTAAATTCACGCAATCTTCATAAACCATCTTGGTACTAAGAAATCGCTATCTCTGTAGATATACTGAGAGCGGCAAAAAGTGGGCTAATACTTGTCGGCAACCACCCTCTATCTTGGGAGGGCGAACCCTGCTGCGGGGCTACCTTAAAGTCGGACAGGGAGACCCCACCCCGTCTACAGCAGGGTGGTTTCATACAATCCTTAGAAAATTTCGAGGCATTGCGACGTTTTGTAGGGATATGGCAATCAAAAAGCCCCTACCGCCAACCAAAATCAACGTTACAGAATTTTCTTTTAATAAATGAAACCACCCTGTTACCGCTCCCCGTCCACAGCTACCGTGTATATACAAGTCTTCTTGAATTTGCAAGTCCCGTTTTGATCCCCCAACCCCCGCTAAATTGGGGGGCAATCAATTTACATCAACTTTGCCTTTAAAGTCACGCTGAATCCGAGACTGAAGACTCGATAAACTGTAATAAACCGACTTGTTGCATCCGCTCTTTGAGCCAGTTATTAAACATTTCGTCAATCAATCGACGGCGCATTTGTTCATCTAGCTGTGCTGGCAAGAACTTTTCAAGTCGAACGATTGCATACCACTCTTCCAGACGAGTAGGAGGCCATAACTGTCCCGGCTGACTAATGGATAGCATTTTTGCGATCGCTGGATGCAAAGCACTCAAACTTACCGGGCCAATGACTCCCCCAGTGTGAGCTTCTGTTCCTTGGGAATATTCTCTAGCTAACTCTGCGAAAGATTGCTCTCCTTCCTGAATTCTAAAGTAGACTTCCTGGGCAATTCCCATATCTTTGGTACGAATTAAGGAACACACTACCTGGTCGAGACTCGCTTTGCGAGCGATAAAATAAGACTCGACCTTTGAACTCCAAGTAGCCATCTTAAACTTCTCTAGCAGCAAGGGTCGTACAGCTAAGTCTTCCAGTTGTTCTAAGGTCATGCCTTGGGATACCGCCCAAGCTTTTCGCGCTTCCGGGGAGGTGAGTTGGTGCTGCGCGGCAAACTGCTCTACAGCCAATTTGCGCTCTGCATCCGTGCAAGAATAGAGCGCGATCGCTTCGTCGATAATAATCCCTTGCAAAAACTGGGGCAGCAACTGATAACGGCTCAACAAAGACGGAATCTCATGTGCCAGAATTACCTTGCTGCCAACTTGAAAAATTTCCGCCATCTCAAACGCAGATACACGTCTCTAAGTTTTCCTTGATTACATAAGTAGCTCGGATTGGTCTTAAACCTTTGCTACTGACCAAATCCTATAGCAGATTCGGTCGTTATCTTTACAGAAGTGTGGATTGAACTAGAGAATTGCCAGATGACGCAACTATTGTTTTGGCTGAAATCAATAGAGCAATTGGGATGATTTAACAGCGGGTAAAGATGAAATAATTTCCTAAGTTAAGCGATCGCGCAACGCCATCCTCCGCAACTTGCACTTCAATTAGACCGAATTTACAAGCAAAGTGGGTGTTATCTATCAGGATGCAGGGCACATCTTGGTTGAACATTTTGGTGTGGAGGAACACGCGATCTGCCTCAACATGGATCGTCAGCGTATCTAGATATGACGTGTAGCTGCCCGCATAAGATGCCCAAGCCGAGAAATCCGGCACAAACGAAGCATCGAGTTCGATGCGTTCGCAGGGTGAAGAGTTGACCATAATATACCGCGTCGGCGCTGCTTCTTCGAGGATAAAACCAACAGGAATTTTTTCTTGGCTATCTGGCTTTTGTGCAAAATAAAGGTCTTTTTTGATTGCCTGTAAAGGCATCACCTGCTCGTTTAACTCAAGCATCAGCTGACTATCCACCACCTGAATCTTGAGCAAACCCGTCTGAGGTCCCAAATATAATCCTGTATATTGCGACCATAACGCGGTATCGGGCGCGATCGCTTGCGGCTTCGGTGCCTGCTTTGGCAGATTCAGGAGTTCGTCAAAGATTCGGTTGACGATTTTGTAAGCAGCGAAGTCAGGGGCGCGACGGTTGAACACCAGCGAAACTGCAACATCAGCCTCCGGAACCATGAGGAACCAGCTACCAAAGCTGCTAATTGCACCATTGTGTCCGATTCGACGTATCCCCTTGTAGGGATCAACCATGAAAGTCAGTCCATATCCCGCCCCTTCCGCCGTATACCAGTCTGCATGAAGTGTTTGCATTTGGGCAACCGACTGGGGTGAGAGGATCTGGCGATCGCGAAAACAACCCTCGTTCATGTGCATCATCGCAAAGTTTGCCAAATCTAGCACCGTGGAAATGATAAATCCCGCCGGATAGCCAGCCGTATTGTCAGCAAAGCGGCGATCCACACTTAATGTTCCATCCTCATTCTGGTTGTGCGATTGAGCAATTGGATAAGTCATCGCCACCGTCGGATCGAATGTTGTGCGTTGCATCTCCAAAGGATCGAAAACCAACTCTTGCATCAGTTGTGTAAATGGCTTACCGCCGACTACCTCAGCGAGATAACCAACCACCATAATGCCGGGGTTGCTATAGGAATACAGCTTGCCGGGAGGTGCAATAATCGGGTACTTCGGGATCTGGTCGCGGACGTAAGCCTCAAGTCCGTCTGGATCGCGCCGACCAAAATTTTGGGCATCCGTGGGGAGTCCAGAAGTATGAGTCATCAGCATCCGTAGGGTAATCTGTTCAGCAGCTCCCTCCTCGCTGAGTGCGAACCAATCAATGTAATCTTTAATAGGTCGATCGAGGTCAAGATTGCCCGTTTCAACCAGCCGCATCACCGCAGTCCCAGTCAGCGGCTTGGTGACAGAACCAATCCGAAACAGAGTTTGCGGCGTCACGGGGATTGAGCCATCTTCCACGCTGGTGACACCAAAACCCCTGGCATAGATGACTTCCCGATTTTGCACAACCGAAAGCGCCACGCCTGGAATAGCGGAGGCTTTCATCTGTTCTTCGATTTGCTGTTCTAATTGATAAAAGTTAAGCATTTGTCTCTACATCCAGAATTTTTGTCATTTAAGGATTTCATCGGATATTGTGCATCTCGCTAACAATCCGGGTAACAGCGAGGGGGCTTCCGTGTCCCTAACGGTTACGTAGACTAAACCCGCCTTGTCTACCGTAATCATTCGGTTCGTTCCCCCAAATCCATTACAGTTTAAAGAGATAACTAAAATCCGATCCTTAAGCTTATAGGGAAATCTGGAATGCATTTGAGTGAAATTACTCATCCCAACCAGTTGCACGGTCTATCAATTCGTCAACTTCAGCAAATTGCCCGTCAAATTCGGGAAAAGCATCTCCAAACTGTAGCCACCAGCGGCGGTCATTTAGGACCGGGATTGGGGGTCGTAGAACTGACAATCGCTTTGTATCAAACGCTAGACTTAGACCGCGATAAAGTGACCTGGGATGTTGGGCACCAAGCCTATCCGCACAAGCTACTCACCGGGCGATATCACCGCTTCCACACACTGCGCCAAAAAGACGGCATCGCCGGTTATCTCAAGCGGTGTGAAAGTAAATTCGATCACTTTGGCGCTGGTCATGCTTCCACCAGTATTTCATCTGCTTTGGGCATGGCGATGGCGCGAGACCTCAAAGGCGATAACTTCAAAGTCGTGGCAGTGATTGGCGATGGGGCACTCACTGGCGGCATGGCGTTGGAAGCAATTAACCATGCCGGACACTTGCCCAAAACGAATCTGCTAGTGGTGCTGAACGATAACGAAATGTCAATTTCGCCCAACGTCGGCGCGATTCCTCGCTATCTGAACAAAATGCGTCTCAGTCCGCCGATGCAGTTTATTACAGATAATCTTGAGGAGCAATTCAAGCATATTCCCTTTGTCGGTGAATCCCTGACCCCAGAACTGGAACGGGTGAAAGAAGGGATGAAGCGTCTGGCAGTTCCTAAGGTAGGGGCGGTATTTGAAGAACTCGGCTTTACTTATATGGGACCAGTGGATGGTCACAATTTAGAGGAACTGATTGCCACCTTTAAGCAAGCACACAAGATGCAGGGACCAGTCCTGGTTCACGTAGCAACAGTGAAAGGGAAAGGCTACGAAATAGCGGAGAAAGACCAAGTCGGCTACCACGCACAATCCCCCTTTAACCTCGCAACTGGGAAAGCGGTTCCTTCCAGCAAACCCAAACCTCCTTCTTATGCCAAGGTGTTTTCCCACACGCTGGTCAAACTCGCTGA
>NZ_JACJOQ010000163.1:0-3888 GCF_014695635.1 Coleofasciculus sp. FACHB-712
ACTGGCTGAGGCGCTGGGCCATCTGGATTCCCCATCCCCAAGTCAATTAAATCCAGCCCTTGTTCGCGTGCCCTGGCTTTGAGTTCATCCAGACGGGCAAATACATAAGGGGGCAGTGATTGCAGGCGTTCCGCTGGGCTAATCCAATCTAACGTCATTGGTTAAGGCAGGAAAGTTGGCAAGGAAAGCAGGTTGGCAGGCAGGATTGCAGGTTGGAGATTGGCAGGTTGATTAAAACTTTCAACTTTTGAGATTCTTCAACCTTCAATGCGTTTAAACCTGCAATTTTTGAAATTCAAACATCATTATGATTCGCCGCTGAGGTCAGCCCTAGATTTGGACGCCCTACCTCAACGGGTGCGGTTGTGGACACCATTGCCGCCATCAGCTGTTCGGGCACCACCCGGAAGGGTAGCCGGTGGATATCCGAGTTAGGGGCACAGGCAATTTCAGCGGCTTGCCGAAATTCTCCCAGTGTAATATTTCCCAAACCCAAATCATCCAAAGTTTGAGGCAGTCCAATTTCGGCGTAAAACTTCAATAACTGTTGCCTTGCGGTTGCTGCGAGTTGGTTGCTTTGCAGCATTTCTTCTAACCGCAACTGGACGAGAATGCCATAGGCGACTTTCTCACCATGTATGGCACCGTGGGCAGCGGGGATATGGGTCAAACCATTATGGACGGCGTGGGCGGCGACGGTACGGCACTGGGCACCACCTAAACCACCAATGACCCCGGCAAGTAAAACTGAGGCATCTACGACTTCTCGCCAAACTTCACTGCCCGGTTCTTTCAGCGCTGCTGCGGCTTTTTGGAAGAGAATATCCCGTAGCACTCGCGCTTGTTGCACGGCGGCGATCATCAAAGTTTGGTCGGAGTGACCGCTGCTGACAGAAGCTTCGTACCACTTCGCCAAGGCGTCGCCAATCCCGGCAATTAAGGTGCGTTGCGGTGCAGTCTGGATTAACTCGTAATCCAGCACTAGCAAATCCGGGCACCGATCGAGGCTGACATCATAGAGAAATGCCCCTTCGTCGGAATAGACGTTAGAAAGGGCTGTCCAAGCAGCGCAGGTCGCCCCTGAGGTGGGAATTGTGACGACTGGCAACTGGCATTGATGAGCCAGTAGTTTTGCGGTGTCTAATGCTTTGCCACCGCCGATGCCAATAATTACGTCGGCTTGATGGTCGGTGACAGCTTTCCGCAGAGATTCAAGCGATCGCGTACTGCAATCTGGACTGTAAGATGCCTGGGCAATGTCTGTCTTTTGCTGTTTTAGGGCAAGCTGCAATCGCGGTAGCGTGACGGACAGCGTGCGATCGCCCCCGACAACCAAGGGACGCCGCCCAAAAGTCGCGATCGCGTCTCCCGCTTGTTCCAGCGCCCTCTGACCGCGCAGCACCCGACCGGGAGCCACCATCAGCGAAAATAACGAAGGAGCGGTTTGAGTAGACAACTCTGGTAAGGATTGATTGGGCATAGAATCAACCATTTTAGTTTAAAGAAGGGAATTGCTCAATACTGCTTATGAAAGAATTTATAACAAATTTCTCTAATAACTTTACTTTAGTAATTGAGGGAGGCAGCAGCCTATTTAACACTCGTTTCTAGGCACTCGTTTCTAGGCTCCGCCTCGCTTTGACTCTGAAAGACCCAATGTAGGGAAAATAGAGAAAGATCCGTAATTACGCGGTAGACTTTGGCAATTGTGCCAGGTTTTCTGGGAAGACTTGGATGTTAAGCTGTTCATCATCCCGGATGGCTAGCGATCGCTTCACCTCACCCAAGTAAAGCGGTTTAGAAACGCCAGGGGAGGGATGAATAACGGTACGTACCCGAATGGTCAGTAAATTGTCTTTTGCCCGACCTAAACGACCATAAGAGTACAAGTCGCTGGCAGCTTGACGCATCGTTGCATCTAATTGGGCGTTGGAAATCGTCGGCGGTACAGAAACCACCGTTTGCGCCCCGCCGGTGTCATAAACCAACTTATAACGCACCGAACCTGGAACTGCTGTATGGGTAAGCGGTACCAAACTCAAAGAAAATAAACCGGCTGTTAGCACACCCATAAATCCAGTGCTACCCACCAGCCTAAACCGAATACCCCATTGGAAAATAAACCCCAGCACGGTTACAACTGCACTGGCGATGGTAAGAACCGCCGACCATTTGGCTAGTTCTAGAAAAAAAGTAGTCGTTAACATGGCAACTTAAGCGTCTTCCTTTTCATTACTGACGAACCCATTTGGCTGATTGCCATTGGGTGATTCTAAGGCAGCTTTTAAAGTATGCCAGGTGAGGTTAGCACATTTGATCCGAACTGGAAACTGAGAAACGCCTTGCATCACGTTCAGCTTGCGTTGCTCTTTGGGGAACTCGGCTTCCCCTTTCATCATGTTTTGGAAGCGTTCTACCATTTCCAAGGCTACATCTACTTTCTTTCCCCGCAAAGCATCCGCCATCAAGTCAGCAGAAGCCATTGCGATCGCGCAGCCTTCTCCTTCAAATTTCACATCTTCTATGACGTCGCCTGCTGCATTCATCTGCAATGTCAGCTCAATGGTATCGCCACAAGAAGGATTGTGCCCTCTCTGAGACCGATGCACGGGATTGGTTTGACCCTTGTGCCGTGGCTTCTTGTAGTGTTCTAAAATGACCTGTTGATAAAGGTCGCGTAGATTGCCCAAAGTCATGGCGAGATTGATAAGACGATATTCATCCATCTCGATCCTATCAGTGTCGCTTGATTTCCGGAGGGCTGAAAGCCGAGCATTGACTTCCTAACGCTGAATTTAGATAAAATTTCTAGCCGCGCAGTTCAGGCTAGAGTGCCCTTATAGCCTGCAATCGTTCGGCTGTTGGCACTCTTGATAAAGTAGTCGTCAAGCCAGTTTTTCAAGGGCAGCTTCATAACTTTCCTCAATATCAAACATTTCCTCAAGCTGAGCCACTTCAAAAAGTGTTTTGACTGGAGATTGCAAGTTGCAAATTACAATATGGCACTGCTGTTTGCGGGCGGCTTTGAGTCCTGCTATTAAAGAAAATAGCCCCGAACTATCCACCCCATTGATATGGGTCATATCAAGCACGCATAGAGCTGGGGCATCCAGTACGACGTTGTTCACAATCCATTGCTGTAAGAAAGCACCATTACAGCGATTTAGAACCCCTTGAGGCTGAATGACAATCCGGTGACTGGCTTTTCGGTTTCCTTGGGCTTGAGTAATTTCACGGCAAGAGTTCCGCCGCTTAATTACTGGGGAAAAAATAAATTCAGGAAACAGTACGGTCGAGCGCCAAAACTTTAGAAGTCTAGGTACACCCATAGTTGTGGCTGAGGTAGACTAATTGGTTCTTTACAAAGATTAGTCCTCAGCTCAGTGATTTTTCGTATGAAGTTGATGAAGACAGCACAAGTTACGTAAAGGTAATGCAAAGTTTCGCCGTACTCTCACGCTTGGTCAGTCGGTAATATTGTCAGGGTTTACGCAGAGATCCCTCTAAATTCCTGCGAAAAGAGCGTGCGATCGCGCATGGTCTGAGCGCATCCCTAACGCAAGTAAAAAGGGGGAGTGATTACTGTGCTTCTCCAATGAGGGTAAAAGCTGCCCAGTTGAGTGGCTCTGGATGTTGTTTCATCGTGACTAGCATTGCGCTTCGCAATGCCTGGGCTTTATTCGGGTTTTTTTGCACAGTTCGGTAAAACTCTGTCATGAGAAGGGTCGTCGGCTCGTCAGGAACCGCCCACAGGGATACGATCGCGCTGGGTACTCCCGATGAAATGAGCGATCGCGACAAACCGATGACGCCATCGCCGGTAATTTTGCCGCGTCCCGTGTGACAAGCACTCAACACTACAAGTTCAGCATTTAGCTTCAGGTCAAA
>NZ_JACJOQ010000164.1:0-4348 GCF_014695635.1 Coleofasciculus sp. FACHB-712
TGTTGTTGCAATCTCAATGCTGGATGTGAAGGATTATGAGATTGTACCCAGGTGTGTTTTAAGTGTCCAATGCGATCGCTCATCTATCTATAGGTATAGAAATGTTTTTACTATGGACATGATTCTAGCAGAATGTTTTTA
Organism: Coleofasciculus sp. FACHB-712; assembly: GCF_014695635.1. NCBI lineage: Bacteria > Bacillati > Cyanobacteriota > Cyanophyceae > Coleofasciculales > Coleofasciculaceae > Coleofasciculus > Coleofasciculus sp. FACHB-712. The sequence goes on from NZ_JACJOQ010000164.1 coordinate 142, forward strand.
TTGTATACCTTCATATCCCGATAGGCAAACCGTAGATTAAATTTTTGTTTTCTCCTCCGGAAACCGGATAAAGATTGGTAGGGTTGAAAAAGCCAAATGTTTTGGAGTTTCCTTGCGGAAGTACAAATACAAGGTTGGGTTTCATTCCCGCACGGAGCCAACGAAACACTAGCTGGGGTTGGGTTCAACAGCGTGAAACCCAACCTATACGGAAAGATTTGTCAGCTAACCCTAACCCCTCACCATTGATGGAAAAAGGAGCATTTGTGTACGTCTGTGCCTCACTTTAGTTTCGCCAGCGTGCCCGATAGCTTCGCGCATCAAGATGACACAGGTTCGGGAAGCTGGTGTAACGACCCAAACCACCGGGCCACCAAGGGTCGAGAGACCAGTAAAGTTGATCGCCAGAAAGACCTTCGCAGAGAAAGTCTATTGCATCTCCAACAATATGACGGCTGTATCTTGCCCCACCAACTGCACGATTGATCGCTGGAGGTCGATACCAGCTAGTGATGATGAAGGGTCGCCCAATGCGATCGCGTGCCCTTTGTGCGAGTCTCGCAATCCGGATCATGGCATCCAGCGTCGCCTGGTTAGGAGGCATCCGGGTGCCGCCGTGGGTTGCTTCTGCCCAGGTAAAGTTGCCATCCGGAACGATGGGGGCAGACAGCTGAATATTCCTTAGCGTCCACCTGTCGGGACGCTTGGCGACAGCGATTGGGACAGGCTTGGGTGCGGCGTCCGGAGAATCTTTCCGTGCCTGATTCATGCGTTTGAGATCCTCAAATAAGGAGCGAATGGCTTGATCTCTGGTTGCCAAATCGCGCCAAAGTTGAACCAGGCGGATTAAAGCTTCTCGTTGGTGGTCGATTTCTTTATATTCAATCGGCAGACGCCGAACAAAATTCAGCAATTCTCGATCTAGTTGGGCAGCAAGATTCGATAACCTGGTACGATCGCTTGTCGTGCCACTCAGCAGTAGAGGGTCGATTCCCAATGATGCCAGCGCGGAAGCGCGAGAGTCCAACTTTCGCCAGATCCGAACTAATTCAGTTAGCGCGTTGCGTTGGTTGCCTGAAGCTTGATAATACTGCGGAATGCGCTGGATAAAGGCAATCAGGGCCGGATCGACAATTTTAATCCCTGTATCGGCGGAGGTGTTGTTTTTCAAAGAAGCGATCGCAACTTCCCGCGATTCTAGCTGACGCCACAGCTGGGCTAGCCGCAGCAGGGCTTCTCGCTGATAGGGATAACCGGAGTAATTGGGAGAAATTCGCTGGATAAATTGCTTGAGAGGAACATCCATCTGGGACTCCTCGAAGTTATCGCCAATAACAGTGCCAGGAGACAGCAAAGACGCGGTCGCGGCTTCTTCTGTATCCATCTGACGCCACATCCGCACCACTTCCAGGGCAGCATCCCGTTGATGAGGCAAGCCAGTATAGTATTCTGGAACTCGCTCCACTAGGGTCAGTAGCGCCTTATCCAGGTAGGCAAGATTGTGGGGCAAGCCTTCCGCACTGAAATCGGTTTCGATGTCTTTTAGGTACGCTTGCAGTAACGCCTTGGCATCGCTGGCTTCCAACCGCGCTGCTGTCGGTTCGCTTGCTGGCGGTGCATAACCATCAGCCACAGCTTGAATAAAGCGATCGCTGTAGCGCCCTTTTTGTACGTCCCACAGATCCGCTCCTTTCCACCCCTGAGCGACCAGATTGTTACTTAAACTGCGGATAGTATTGGCAGCATATTGCACTTGTTTGGGAAAAGAATCCACCTCCTGTAGGGGAATGCGATTCGCTGGGGAGATGCCCAGGCCCTTTTCTCCGTCCGAAAACTGCGGTGAAGATAGCACTTGATAAAGCGCTGCCAGAATCGGCTTGTGAATGCCAGTTCGTTCCGCTTCTAAGAGGTAGTAGTAATTGCGCTGGTCTGGTGTCAGTGTTGGCATAGCCAGTTTTGATAACCCACTTAACCACTCTATGACTTTGGCACCCGTTCCGAAGCTTTTCCAGAGTGATTCCTAGAATAAATATCAATCAGTGCGATCGCTAACTAAACGGCACGGTGACGCCCCAAGCGTCCGCTTTTCGGACAGAGAAGCCAGAAAATCTAGCTTTCTCCCCTATAAGGCTACGGTGTACACACAAGTCGGCAGACCTCTCCCCAAACCCATCTCCGACACGGAGAGGGGCTTTGAATACTGCTCCCCTTCCCTACGAAGGAAGGGGTTGGGGGTTAGGTCTGAGAGCGCTTTGTCCGTACACCGTAGCCTTATAGGGGGAGGGGTAGGAAGAGGTCAAAATCCACTGTAACCAATTGAAAATCGCGCTCTTTACTTTAGCGCTGGCGACGAAACTCCACCACATCTTTTTTAATGGTGATGTCATAGCCGTCATAGAAGTCATGTCCTAGCAGTCCAATGTCCAAGTCGGGTTGTCCGATTCCTACCAGCACATCTTTGACGAGATTCCCACCCAGTTGAATCGAATTAACAAACCCAAAGTATATTCCAGCTACTCCATTCGCCGTCTTCACGTTCGCCATTCCTACAGGTTTCACCTTTAGGTCATAAGCCATCTGTCGGGTGATCAACGTTTTACTTGCCCCTGTATCCAGAAACATTTCATATTTCTTTTTGCCATCAAATGTCACGTCAACAACAGGAATCGTGTCCCCTTGCCGGCGTTTGATGGGAACCGTGAAAAAGGGTTTGTTAACGATTGCAGGTCCAATGGGTTTGGGCTTGGGCGGAGGAGCCGCTTGTTTCTGAGCCGAGGCTAAAAAGCGCTGGTATTGAGGCAGCTTCTTTTGAGCGATCGCATGGTTGCGGCTAGAAGTTGGCACAGCTTTCATTAATTCAATTGCCTCTTGCCATCGGCTGGCAACTAATTGCCAATCATCTCGGCTTTTGGCAGATTCACTAATCGCGATCGCGCCAAGGGCAGTATCAATCGCTTCGTTATAAGTGTCAGGGCCAGTCTTAATCGGTTGGTTAACGGGTGTTTTTTTAGTCGCCGTGGATGCTTTTGGCTTAGCTGTTGAGGCAGATTTAGCCGGTTGAGTCGCAGCAGAACTGGCAACAGCCGCCACGGGACTTGCACTAGCAGCAGGCTTTGCTGGGACTGAGGCTGCTGGTGGGCTAGGAGGGCTTGCTGCATCGTTATTACAGCCAAGAATCCCAAACGCCAGGGAGCTGGATAGAACAATCAGGGTGGTACGGCTTTGAGAGGGTTTCCACATGATTAATCGCCCGATCTTATAAGCAATTGATTTTGGAGAGGACACGGCTTTTCTGGCAAGACGGGTCTTACTACACCCTAAGGTAAGATTTTTCCGCAGATTTTTCCGGATTTAACCAGTTTCTTTTTGTTGAATGACTGTTTAACCTGTCAATCGCGATCGCTTCCCGGAAACTCTCCATGCCAGAAGGAGCCGATTGGTTGCCCCGACTTGCCGTAGTTGCGAACCCGTTCAAGCCAGTCCCCCCATCAAGGGCTGCATCAAAGTGTATTTGTTCTATACCATACTAAAGGCTACATGAGCAACCGCATTTTCCACAGAATAGATTTTGTAGGTAAACAACAGCCATACTCTTGACTAATCGGTCTTTATAGCGTTAATTGCACTGATGGCGCGGCTGTAGAATAATGCCTTTTGGTCTACAGTTACGTAAAATTGGAAACTTTGTGCAATCTAAGCTCATAGAGTTAAATAATCCTGTCGAAGAAGAATTATATTTGGGTGACTCAGAACCCCCCTTTACCCTTCAAGACTTGAAAGCCGCCATTCCCCCAGAGTGCTTTGTGCCCTCCACCAAGCGATCGCTGTTCTATTTTCTAGTGGATGTAGGGATAATCGGCATCCTCTACGCGATCGCTAGCTATCTGGATTCCTGGTGGGTTTGGCCTGTATTTTGGTTGGCGCAGGGAACAATGTTCTGGGCGTTGTTTGTCGTCGGACACGACTGCGGTCACGGTTCTTTTTCCAGAAAAAAATGGGTAAATAACCTGATTGGGCATTTGGCACACATTCCCATCCTCGTGCCGTATCATGGGTGGCGTATCAGCCACCGAACTCACCACCAAAATACCGGCAACATTGACACGGATGAAAGCTGGTATCCCGTTACAGAAAGCCAGTATCGGGAGATGCCCGCGTATGAAAAATTTGTCCGCTTTAATGCCTTAGCCTTACTGGTGGCTTATCC
>NZ_JACJOQ010000165.1:0-4130 GCF_014695635.1 Coleofasciculus sp. FACHB-712
AAACGCCAATTTACGATCCAACGTGGCAGAATTTAGGGTTAAATTGGGGTATTTTGTTGCTGCACGCGGCAGTTTATTTAACAGTTACTTTTTGGGTACAGAAGCGGAAGGATATATTTTAGTTTCTAACCCGTTCACCCGCCAGCGATTGAAGCAGCACACTTTAAGCCAAAGTTCACTAAGATAGTAGACTGAAAAGCACGATTTAGAAACCCATGTAGGTGAGGCTGAGGGACAAAACCTAACAAATGTTTGTAAACTACAACTATTAGCATTGTCCCAAAGCGGACGATAAAAATACTAACATTTCCTAGCAGCAGACACATTGTAATCGTGCATATCTGCTTCCCAAATACTGATGTAAATAACATCACAATCTTGCCGGACAATCATGCCTTTTAAAGAGCCTTGAGTAAAACGGTAAGAACTCAAGCGACGCTGTTGCACTTTTTGGAGTCCATCTTTAATGTAATTATCGGCTCCACCTTTTAATAATCCATCCAAAGTAGTCTCCATGACTTGAGGATCTACTGTTGGGTAAAAGGAGGCTTCAGTTTGGCGAAGACGACCGGAATTTCGATCGAATAAGTAGCCAAGATCGATCTGATTTGGCACTAAGTTATAGACGACAGCGCGGGTTCTCCAAGCGCCACTTACATCTCTGTCTGGGTTGCCGAGGGATGCTTGGATAGTGCTTCTTGATGTACCGACGGGAAATGTGGGAACGCTCGAAACTGGACGATTTGGATTCGGGTTATTGTTTTGGGGTATGGGTGCAGGTTCGGGAGTTCGCGCTGGTTCAGGTGATCGCGCGGGTTCAGGTGTTGCAGATTGAACGGGTGCAGGTTCTTCTGGAGTTTGCGCTGGTTCGGGTTCGGGTGAACGTTCCGATCTTGGGCTAGGAGATTCAGCAATAACTGGCGGCGTCGCTGCGTCCTGTCTTGTCGGAGAATTGTCAGGTGATGGTTCTGGCGATGTCTCTAGGGGACGATTTCTTTCTGGGGTTCGTTCTGTTTCTCTGGTGGTTGGTTGTGATGTTGATGGGAAAGATGACGTGACGGGAGACGGTTGCCTAAAATTCTTGAAAAGTTGGGTAAGACCGACAATAGCGCTCACCAAAACAATTGCACCTACAATGCCGATTAGCAGAGGATTCCATTGCTGTCCTTGACCAACTACAGGCGCAGGGTTTTGAGGGGTATACGGAGAATTGACGGGTGCAGGCGAAACGTTCCTGCCACCACCCGGAGACACCGCAACGGTTGCCATATTAGATCCAGCACCCCCAGCAGAAGCCACCGTTGGAGTTGCACCCGATTGTAAAGCATCGAGCATTTCTCTAGCAGTGGAATAGCGATCGCGCGGATGCGACTGAATCGCCTTATCCAAGACAGCAACAAAACCCGGACTAACATTCGCTGCGGACTGATGCCACAAAATCTCCCCCGTTCGCGGATCGGTTGGTAAATCTTGCGGTAGTTTCCCCGTGAGTAGATAAATCGCCGTCAGCGCCAAACTATATATGTCGCTGGCGAAGACGGGTTGCCCGACTCCCTGTTCCGGCGGCATAAATCCCGGCGTGCCAATTACAATCGAGGCGGGAGCATTCCCTGGATGCACCGCCGCACCCATACTTTCCTTAACGGCACCAAAATCAATCAATACCGGCTTCCCATCCCGTTGCCGGATAATAATATTGTCCGGTTTGATATCCCGGTGAATGATGCCCTTGCTGTGGATATAATCCAAGACGGGCAGCAGACTGACAAGTATCTCCTTAACTTGACTTTCAGGCACTAACCCCTGAGTTTGCACCTTTTTGGTCAGGGTTTGCCCTTCAATCAATTCCTGCACCAGGTGAAACTGCCCAGCTTCCGAAAAGTAGGCGTACAACTTGGGAATTTGATCGCTACCTTCACCCATCGCCTCTAAAATAGCCGCTTCCCGTTGGAATCGATCTTGCGCCATCTGGAACATCTGGGGATTGTTTGCCATTGGCTTGAGCTGTTTAATTACGCAGCGACGCCGTGACGGCATATGAGTATCTTCTGCCAGAAAGGTGTTACCAAATCCACCACTTCCCAGCGTCTGGATAATGCGATAGCGATTGTTCAACAGGTGTGGATTCATGGGATGTTAGGGCGGTCGGGGTTGCTTGGTGCAAGGATTGTAGAAGACTTGCGATTATCGCGTCCTTACTTCAGGTCTAGTAAGCCACTTTCTTTTAATTTTGGATTAAAGCGCAGTTCTTCTTGAACTCCACGGGTTTTGAGCTGCTGAAAAATTTCTTCTTCAACGCGCCTTGCTACATTTTTTAACAGCTTCCCTTGCCCGACTTCATCCATCGCTGGACTTGTCAATTTAGTTTGTTCCTCAGCGGTCATGGCTCGTTTTGCATCAATCGGATCGTTCCATGCAGCTTGTTCGGAACCATTACCGGGAGGGACGGCACCATTTTCTTCAATCCAGGCATTCCGAATGCTTTCTAGCAGGGTACGGTTCGGGCGATCGCTCGTGTGTGCTTTTAGCCAATAGCAGCGTTCGTGTTGACGTACCAAATGTTGCTTGAGACTGAGATTGATATCGCGGGAATAGTTGATCAGTTGCAACACTTTCTCTCGATCGAATATTGCGTATACGCCAATTTTTCCCTGAAATTTCTCTGGTAAATGTCCGGTTTCGTCGAGGTAAGGGATATATTCTAGGCTGGCAAGAGATGGAATATCGCTTTCAGAAGTCATCGGTATTTTTTGAGTTATTTATTTGACTTTTTGATAATCTCACAGAGGTGGCTCGAATGAATTTAGGAAAAAATATTGAGCGTAAGTTAATCCCTAAATTTAGATTCAGACCTAAATTCAGAGGGTCTTCCTTTGGGTGCCATCTTACTGCCAAAAAAACGCTTAAAAATAATTAACCTTGTCTCTAAGCTTCTTCGCTCACACTTCACAAGCTTAGTCAAGGATAATGCACCTTCACTATCTTAAAGCGTCTGGAGCGGCGAACGTTGCCGCGCTAACAAGAATTAAATGATTAAGCTATAATAATCAATTTTTTTAATCTGAATGAATCCTTATGCCAATGGGGATGACACAGTTGCTCTATCCGGCAGAAGATTGGAATTATTAGAATAAATAGTAAGTATGGCTACCAGGGAGATTGGCAGAATTGAATACGCAAGGCAAATGGATCTGTGATGGTGTACCGAAAAACAACAATCAACAGTACCCAAGCAATGAAGCCCATCCACCCCAGGAAAATCACGGCCCAGACTGTATTGTTTGTGGCTTGCCTCGAGAGGCAATGAATCCTCAGAAAAGCCAGAAAACGGTCATTTCTAAACCGCCCGGTTCTAAGCCTTCATTTTTGCTGCCAATCCTGATTCTGCTGGGGATTCTGGCGGCTCTAGCGGGGGGATTTGGGTTGTATAAACTGACACAGGGGAATAAACAACCGGCAATCGTGGCGTCTCCTGAGACTCAATCTCCCACCGCTAGCGACAATACACCCACGGAAACTGCCGATCCGCAAGCGATCGCAAGCGATACCGCTAATAATGCCGAGTTGATCAGTCAAGGCGAGAAAATCCTGTTAAAGGATGCAACAAATTCCCAAAAAACAGCCGCCGCAGTCGCGTTTGCCCAGAAAAATTGGGAGGAAGCGATCGCGCAATATCAACAAGCGGTTAGCGTCAACCCCAACGATCCCGAAAGCAAAATTTACCTGAATAACGCCAAAGCCAAAAAAGCCGGAAATCCGCTGACAATGGCAGTCGTGGTTCCCATCACCCCTAGTCCGGACACGGCGAAGGAAGTTCTCCGGGGTGTGGGACAAGCGCAAGACGAGTTTAACCAGTCTCCGGCGACACCCGGACGCTTATTAGAAGTCGTGATTGTCAACGATGTTGACCCGGTAAAAGCAGTTTCCTTGGCGCAAGACCTTACCAAGTCACCGAATATTTTAGGCGTTTTGGGACATGGGGTAGATAATGGCTCTCAGCAAGCGATCGCGATGTACGAACAAGCGGGGTTAACCGTCCTTTCTCCCATCAGTACCAGCATTACTCCCGGTTCTGGCGGTCAGTCTACCTTGCAAACCATCCCCCTCGCCAAAAAAGCCAACGAGTTGCT